>NZ_JALBUS010000002.1:0-202953 GCF_033971885.1 Absicoccus intestinalis
TGGATCACTTCAAGCCAGTATTCGATCTTCACCTGTTTCACAGGAGATAATTCAGCCTTCATATAATTTAGACTCCAATCTAGAATTTTTTAAAGTTCTTGGAGCAGCTCCAAAAACTCTAATTGAATTCACTAAAATTATCGGAGATTTATTGATGAATTGGAATCCACTGTTTTATCTGACGCTTACCTTGTTATAATTGAAATTACATCATTAAATTTTAATGTCTTTCCTTCATTTATACCTCCACCAAGATATGTCATATTACCAGCATATGAACGTTTTGGCTTCAAACGCGTACTTTCTTTTTTAATTCCTGTCCTAAATCCATAAATTGGATCAATATAAAAATCAGGACATTCATCATCTAATGCTTCTCCACAACACCGACATTTATGTTTTTCTTGATCACTTGCAAAAATATTTACTGTTTCACAAGTTGGACATTTATAAATGAAATTGCGAGGGAAGTCTCCCGTTTTAGGTAATATTATGTATTCAGAAGTATATTTTTCTCCATCAACAATTACTTCTGAACCAGGAGCATATTCTGAAATAGCTATACGTAAATCTCTTGTCAAATTAATATCATTATTTCTTTTTCCATCTATATATACTTCCAGTTCAACCACATCAATTGGAAAACCATATTTAGGAACAACACAATGCTTTGATAAAGCATCTAGCAATTTAGTTTTATTAAGTTTTTCTATTTGTTTTGTATAATATTCTGCATCTCTATATTTCTCATATTTTATTGCTTCGGTTTTTGCTTGCAAATATTCTTTTTCGGTTAATTTTACAGTATCCACAAATAATTCTAATTTTTCATCTTTGTTCCCCATATTTTCAAACCATTTAAAATTATGGTAAGATGCATAAACATCTTCTGGTAAAACTCTTTGGTTAATGTATGCATTTAATTTTTGAGGATGTGATTTAATATAATTGTTAAATTTTGTATTCCCAGATTTATTTACAAAATCCTCTATAGTTTTATAGTACTCAGGATATTCCCTAAAGAAAAAGCCCAAACAAGCAGCCGTTAAATGACGTATAATAATTTTTTGATTTAATATATCAAAATAAGGTGGATTAATGATGCCAGAAATCATTTTCTCTGGATCTTGAAAGTATGTATAGTCATGAGATCTTGATCCACAATAGGTCAAAATATATGCTGAACAATCTTTTCTACGACCTGCACGACCTGCTCTCTGCACATAGTTTGCTGGGGTAGGTGGTACATCTCTCATAAATACGGTTTCAAGATCTCCAATATCAATACCCATTTCAAAGGTAGTTGAACAACTTAAAATGTTGATTTTCTTATTTTTAAAATCTTCTTGATATTCTTTCGCTTTCTCTCGATTTAATTGTGCAGTATGTTCCTTGATTATCACAGTTTCAATTTTTTTATTCTTATATTTTTTACGATAATAATTATTTTTTAAAGTCTCATCTGGATCAATCTCTACTAACGTTCCATCACATTTATCTCGAACACATTTATTATGTACATTGTATGGCGTGATTTTACCGCATTTACAACATTGATAAAATTTTGTTTCTTTATAATTCTTAATATTATAATTGCTTGCGTCAATTTTATAATAAGGATCACGTCCTTGCTGTTTTAATATTCCACCATCAATTCCAATATTTTCACCATTTTTGACTTTTTCTTTTAAAACTTTTAATTTATTATTGAACCGAATCAAACTAATTTTAGAGATTAAAATCTTATATAAATTTTCTTGTTCTTCCTTTGAAAACTCATCATTGATTAGACACTTATTTATTATTTCATATAATCCTTCAAATGATTGGTTATCTTTTATAAAATATTATACTGCATAATCCAATCTTTTAAATGATATATTTCAGCTTTATTTATAACACCATCACAAATAATACCATCAACTATATCATTAAGCTCATATAGAGGTGTATTTTCACTCTGTAAGTTTTGATTATATTCATTGCAATACATCATGACTTATTGATATTCATTTTGAGTAATAATACCATCCTCAAGAATTTTACTCATTAAATTAATCAACTTTGCTTGCTCATCGTCATAAACTAAATCCTTATTTTTTGCAACCCAATCTTTAAGTCGAGTAATTTCTTTCTCATTCACAACATCATCAAAGTGTATGCCTTTAAATATTCCAATCAATTCATTCAAATCATGCATATTTACACTTCTTTCTAAAAAAGTACGAAGCACATATGCTTCGCACCTCTTTGTGCTATACATCTTTATTTATTAAATATTTAAGAAAACGAGGCTATTAATTATTAATAGTTTTACCATATCTTCGCTAAATCATATAGAAAAATATCCGTACTGTCTTATTTTTTACTCTCTATTCCCATGTTTCCCTAATCTTAGGTAATAATTCTAGATCTGCTGGTAACCAATCCACACTTTGTAGTTCTTCTTTAGTTAGCCACTTGGCATCTTCATGTTCCAACAATTCCAACTTTCCTGATTTGACTGTGCACCAAAAACAATGCATAGTGAGATGGAATGTTGGATAATCATAATCAATGGTATCAATTAAATCTTTTACTTCAATATCTGTATCTAACTCTTCTTTTATTTCTCTTCTTAAGGCTTGTTGTGGGGTTTCATTGGGTTCTATTTTTCCACCTGGAAATTCCCAACCATCTTTAAATTCGCCATAACCTCGTTGTGTCGCAAAAATACGACCTCTATGTTGAATGACAGCTGCCACTACTTCTATTGATTTCATTTCATTCACCTACAATATAATCATAAATATCTTCACGTACGGGTTGATCTAATCGATAGTTAATCTCAACAGCCGATTTATTCCCCACCATAATTTCTTTACCTTGATTCATCGCATGTAGTGTACCCATATAATAAAATTCTTTGGATCCTTTATCTTCTTTGTTCTTACGTACAAATAGATGCATCACAATCCCCAAAGAATCCGCATGCAATGCTTTTTGCACATCATCACTATGCAAATTTCTACCAGATTTAGAAATCCATATTAATTCACGATCGGAAACAAAGCGATCTTCATATTTTATTGTATCCGCAATATCATTGGATTTATCATAGTTCACAAAAATAGGGAATGTTTTCGTATTGGAATCGTATTTATATCCACCAATATTCAATGGAACTAAACTCTTCTCCCAATTCAACAAACGACATACATCTTCATACGTATATTTGGCATATAAAGTAAATGGCGTATTTCTAAATGGTGTACTATATTCTTTCTGATAACGATATAATCCGTATTCTATGGTTTCTTGGAATAATTGTTTAAAATCTGGATTCTGTAATAAATGTTGAAATACATCTGATATTTCAAAGTCATTTTGAATAAATACACAATCTTTATATCGATTGGCTCCTGTTCCTGTGGCAAATTGTCCCGTTAACATATTAAACATATTGGTTCGATAATTTTGATCACCATGGATTTGAACATCCTGATTATTTAATAATTGTTGAAGAATCATCAATTCATCTTTCCGTTTTCCAGCAGCCAATTTCGTGGAAATGAACTCCAACATATTTTCTTCCACTGGTCCTAAATGAATCTTGAAATCTTTTTTATCACATTTTTTCAAGAACATATAATACGATCCATAGGTTGAATTATCAAATATACGCAATGGATCAATGGAACCATATGTTTCAAAATCCATCAAGGAAGGAATATGTCCAATTTTAAACTTCAATTGTTGATAACTTTCTTTTAATAAACGGGATTCATTAAAATTAGCCGCATCAATGGACTGAAAAATCCGTTTTCGCGTAATTACATCAAAATGAATAGAGGATGCACCTGGAATCATTTTGGATCCTTCTTGTACATATCGACGAACCGTATCTTTGTTGTAGGAACGATCCCCTGATAAAGCAATCGGTATCATAAAATTATTTTTGTAGTTGCCAATAAAATCTAAAATAACAACATACTCTTTATTTTCTGCTTTCCTTAAGCCTCGACCTAATTGCTGAATAAAAACAATTGGACTTTGAGTTGGACGCAATAAAATCACTTGATTGATTTCTGGAATATCCACACCTTCATTGAAAATATCAACGGTGAAAATATAATCCAAATAATCATCCGTGTCATCTCTAACTAACTTTTCAATACATTTTTCACGATAGGATTGTGGATCATCACCACTTAAAGCAGTTGTTTTTAATCCTCTCTCATTAAATAACTGTGATAATATTTTACATTCTTCTTTTCGACTACAAAAAATCAATCCCTTCACACGATTGCCTGAATAACCATAAAATTGAGCTTGTTTTAAAATATAATCCACCCGTTGATCACTAACCAATAAGTTAAATTGTGACATATCATCCAATGCTTGGCCATCTACTTCAAAGTCTGTAATGCCAAAATAGTGAAATGGACAAAGTAAATTTTCTTCTAAAGCTTGTTGCAAACGTATTTCCCCGGCAATATTGTGATCAAATAAGCCATAGATATCATACCCGTCGGTACGATCGGGACTTGCTGTCATTCCTAACCAAAATTTTGGTTTAAAATAGGACATGATCTTTTGATAACTCGAAGCCCCAGCCCGATGCACTTCATCAATAATAATGGTATCAAACTGATTTGGATCAAATTGTTCCATTATATAGTCTTTTGACATCGTCTGCATTGTTGAGAATATATAGTCGGCCTGCATATTCTTTTCATTACCCGAAAGTAAGCCAAAAGTTCTTGTGTTTCCAAACACCCGACGATAACTACGCATCGCTTGTTTGGCAATCTGCTCACGATGCACAATAAATAACACATGCTTTTGCTTTTCTTCACGCATCGCAAAAGCCGATGCATATGTTTTTCCTGTACCTGTTGCTGATATCAACAACGCTCGATTCTTTTCCTTTGCTCGAATCGATTCCAACGATGTAATAAAATCCCTCTGCATAGAATTGGGCTTTAATTCATAAGATGTTGTTTCTTTTTCTTGCTCTTCTACTTGTTCTCTTTGAATTTGAAAATTGTCATAGGAATCACGATAATCGTCAATAAACGCATCATAAGGTTGCGAATAATCACTTAAAAATAAATAATCAAATTCTTTTTGGATAAACTGTGCAAATTCACCCTCTTGGCTCGAAACCAATTTAGTATTCCATTCTTTGTTTAAAGTAAGAGCTTTACTAGTTAAATTCGAAGATCCAATCAACATATGGAACACATTCTTATTTTTAAAGATATATCCTTTGGTATGAAATCCATCTTGCGATTGGCCACAACGATACATTCGAAGATCCACATTGGAAAATGATGCTAATTTATCCAAAGCCATTGGTTGACTAAATGTTAAATAATCGGTTGTTAAAATACGGCCATGAATGTTTCTTGCTTCTAATTCTTTCAATGTTTGTAGCAAAGGCACTAATCCACTCATTGTAATAAATGCCACACTAATCGCAAAACTATCACAATGTTGCATTTCTTTTTCTAACGTTGTTAAAACTTTCATTCCACGATGATAATCATTGGTGATAAATTGTGGACGAAAGGATTCACTGGATGGAATCGATGCATCCACAAATGCAGTTAAAAATCCATTTTCTATCTCTTTATTCATATTGCTGTTCATATACTATTTATTATAATGGTTGAGTTCACACAAAAAAAGATCCAAAGATCTTCCCTTGCATGTATTTACTACAATAAACATAAAAATGCAGATGATTCTATCATTTCATCTGCATCTTTATCTATTATTGTAGAGAAGAGAAAAAGTTATATAAAATATCGGTTGCCCGATTCACAGTATTGATTTCAGATTCTTGAGATCGAGGACATGTGTCCTTCCCATTCATGATCAATTTTGCAATAGAGAATTCACCATTATTCCTCAAGTGCTTATGTTCGTATACCCTAGAACGTTTGGATCACAAGAATTTCGCTTAGCTTCATCGAACATAGTAAAGACCGCCGTTATAGGCGGTACTTGTTACATATCCAAAAGATCGGCATGACTGCCAGTATCAATCAACGTCAATGTAAGAATATCATTATCAACCAGATAAATGAGTAACCAATCCAGCTGAATATGACATTCACGGAACCCTTTCAGATTTCCTTTTAATTCATGATCACGATATTTCTCTTCCAGTACTTTCCCCTGACGTAAAGTATCAATAATTTCATTAAGAAGTGACATATCCAATCCACGTTTTTTCATTCGCTTATAACTTTTCTTATAAGCCGTGGTAAATTTGACAATGAATACCATTTATCCCTCAAGTGCTTTCTTTAAATCATCCATGTTCGTATACCCTGGAACGTTTGGATCACGAGAAATTCGCTTAGCTTCATCGGCAGCATTAAGAAGTTCTTGTGAATACCGTGGAATCTCTACCTTGAAGGGGAGTCCTCCTCTCATGATACACTGTCTTAAAAAGATGTTAACAGCTCCGGACATATCCATGCCAAGGTCATTGAATAGTTCGTTTGCTTGCTTTTTAACATCTGCATTAATACGAATCTGAGTAGGAACTGTAGACATACAAATCATCTCCTTTTCCACCCATATTATATTCTATTAGATATACATTGTAAATCGTTTTAGCAAATTTGGTAATAACTTTGACTTGTTTCAAGTCAAAAAAGCCCTCGTTTATGATTTATGAGGGCTCTACGCTTTTAGAAGGAGGGAATGTAGAAAAGCGTAAGATATATTTATGTCTGATCAGCTTTTAATACAGCATGCAACATGACAGAAGCACCTTGGGTACATTGTTCTGGAGAAGAATATTCTTGTTCACAATGGGATAAGCCATCTTTGGATTGTACAAATATCATTGTGGTGGGAAGCATATATGCGGCAAACTGGGCATCATGTCCCGCACCCGAATGGATTCTTTGATAGTTTGTATGCAATTCTTTTGCGGATTCTTCCACATAATCAATCAATTGCTTATCAAAATATACCGTTTCTCGTTCCCATGCTTTTTCAACCTTGCAGATACAACCATCCCACATCTCATCTTCAAAACGTTTGACGATCTTCAATACAGCATCTCGGACTTCTTTCTTTTCATGACGGACATCGATACAGAAATCAAAATAATCCGGTACGCATGTATGTAAATTGGGATGACAAGATACTTCACCCGTGGTATAGACAAGATCTTTATAACCTAATGAATCAATGCGTTTATGTAATTCAATCAGTGCATGACTTGCTGCTAAAAACGAATCTTTACGCTTAGGCATGGGAAAGGTTCCTGCATGGGTCGTTTGACCATAAAACTTCAAACGATAGTTGAACATGCCCAATACACAATCCACGACTCCAATATCTTTATGATGGTCTTCTAAGATGGGGCCCTGCTCAATATGTGTTTCAAACATATATTGGTATGTATTTGGAGTGATTCGATTTTTCTTATCCCCTTTATAACCCGACTGTTCAATGGCTTGTTGGAAGGTCATCGTATCGCCTTTGGAAGCCATCATATTTTCTTCTTTATATTTGGAACGCACATTCTCGGGTAAATAATCATAACAGACAATGCCACTCGACATCATACAAGGCGGATAGAGAGAACCTTCTTCATTGGTCCAGATCATCGCTGTGATCGGATGGATATGCGGAATCTGCTCTTTCTGGATGGTTGTCAACACTTCCATCGCACTCATGACACCTAAAATTCCATCGTAATTGCCTCCGTTCATGACCGAATCCACATGCGATCCCATCACGATCCGTTTAGCATTGGGATCACTACCTGGTAAGGTCGCATAGACATTGGCAATATCATCCGTTTCGATTTGCGCGCCAATCGCTTTCATTCGTTTGACAAATTCATCTCTGGCTTGGATAGCTTCTTTGGACAAGGAGAATCGCGTAATGCCTCCATGTCCGGTAGCCCCAAACTTTGAAAATGTATCGATCAAATTTGTCATTCGTTCTAAACTACACGTGATCATGATCAATCCTCCAGTAACCAGTTCTGGAATTTTTCATTGGCTTTATCATAGTTTTTGGCCCACCATTCAGGATTAAACCATACCACTTGATCTTTGTAGTAATCACTCGAAGGAATCTTACGAATGGTTGCATCATCCAAATATTGATAAGCCCCTTGATTGACAGGACCATACGATACGGTCTTCGCAAAACGAGCCTGTGCTTTTGGACGCGTAACATAGTTGATAAATTCATTCGCTAATTTTTTATGTTTCGTACCTTTGATAATGCCCCAGTTATCCGTAATACATAAGGCTTGATTGTAGTTGTAGTCAACTGCTTCCCCTTCATCTTTTGCATCTTGAATACGACCGGACCATGCTGAAGCGAGATCTACTTCATTGGACGATAACAATTGGGCGGGTTCAGAACCCGATTCCCACCATACACTGACACTATCTTTGACTGTATCTAGTTTATTCAAAGCACGATCAATATCAATTGGATACAGATCTTCTGGAGCTACCCCATCAGCCAACAATGCTTCTTCAAATAAATGGATGGGATTCTTATAGAAGGTTCGCTTACCTGGATATTTATCCGTATTGAAGAAATCTGCCCAAGTTTGCGGACTTGTTTGACTATTGTATTTTGATGTATTATACGCAATGACTGTCGCAAACGTATATGCTCCTACCCCTTTCTTCGAAGTGTAATCTTCAATGCCTGTTTTATCGACAATATCATAATCAATATTCTCTAAATATTTAGCCCCTGCATAGGTCCAATAGGAATCTAAAGTTGCTACATCCCATGTGACATTGTCGTTATTGACCATGGTTTGGATCTTAGAATAATCGGTATAACTATCCCACGTGATCTTGCAGTTGTATTTCTTTTCAAACCCTTTGGCAGCGGCTTTAATTCCATCTTCCAAAGCACCACCCCACGTACAGATCACTAAGTTTTCTTTTCCCGAATTTGCTGAAGTATTGCCACAAGCTGCTACCGAAACACTCATAGCACCAGCTGCTAAAACAGTCAATCCTCTTTTCCATAATTTATTCATCTCACATCTCTCCTATTCTGCTTCACGAATCAAGGGGAAAGTCATGCAGTGAATGCCCCCACCACCTTTTACGATCTCACTGATATCCACTTCAATGACTTCCAAACCGAATTCACGCATCCGCTGATTGGTCTTGGTATTGGTATTGGCGGAAATGACTTTGCCATCCCCCAATCCTTGAATATTGGCCGCATAAGCCAGTACTTCTTCTTTCGTAATTTCAATCATCTTGAAATTCCGTCGTTTAAATCGTTGAACAATACCATCGGGCAACAAATCAGGACAAATAATAACTGTATCTTTCGCAATGATATTGATGATGATATCAATATGAAGATATTTACGATCCACATAGATAGGTGTCATTTCATAGCCTAAATCGGATAATTGGGCTTTGACACTATCAAAGCCAGCCGGATCGGTACGATCGATTACCCCCATTAATAAGGTATTTTCATCTAAGAAACAAAAGTCGCCCCCTTCAAAACAACCTGCAGTACAACGGGCAATACAAGGAACACCCAGTTCTTTTAATTTCTTTTCATAGAGAGCTGTTTCCGGTTGTCGTACCGGTTCTTTAAAATGACCTAATACATAGCCTTCTTTTAAACAAATGCCAAAGTCACGGGCAAAGATTTGATAGGTCAATCCTTCTTTCGGCTCGATCAATTCAACTTCTACGCCATTGTCTTCATACGCTTGAATCAATGCTTTATGTTGTTTTTTACACAATTCATAATCCATTTCATAGCCTTGTTCCATCCATTTTCTTGAAATCCCATTAATAGGTTCAATACGATAATAATCAGCTGGACAAAGCAACACCTTCTTTAATTTTCCATATGCATTGTTTACAAAAGTCGCCATAATTAGATCCTCCTCTCCGACTTTTTATCTATATACAATTGAATACATCCATATAGGATGAATCCAAGTGCAACCACAACGATGATCAAAGCCGATAATGCCGCTAGTGTCGGCTTGATCTGTTGGTTGATGCCATTGTACATTTTCATTGGAATGGTCATGACCGATGGATCAACCACAAATAGAGTGATCGCTATCTCATCAAACGAGGTCATAAACGCAAAGAGCGCAGCCGAACCAATCGATGGCATCAACATTGGTAAAACAATATCTTTAAAAGCTTGTAGTCGTCCTGCCCCTAAATTACGGGCTGCCATTTCATATTGATCACCAATCTTTGATAGTCCGGCCATTAAAGCACTAACGACAAATGGAATAGCTACCATCGTATGAC
Source organism: Absicoccus intestinalis (assembly GCF_033971885.1). Classification (NCBI taxonomy): domain Bacteria; kingdom Bacillati; phylum Bacillota; class Erysipelotrichia; order Erysipelotrichales; family Erysipelotrichaceae; genus Absicoccus; species Absicoccus intestinalis. Next base: position 10,287 of record NZ_JALBUS010000002.1, read on the forward strand.
AAATGATCAATCCCAAGTACGTACCATTCAAATGCAGGCGAGATAATAGAGCGTACATGGAAATCGCTGTAACAATAATGGGTACCGATTGCGGTAAACGAAAACATTCATAAAAGATCGTTTGGATCTTGTTGGATAATTCACGCAATCCTAGTGAAATCATGATACCGAAAAGCAAAGAAAGAATGGTTGTACAAATGGCAATAATGATAGAATTTTGAAAGGCAAATGCCCATTCCGGATCGGAAAACAAATCCTGATACCATTGGGAAGAAAATTGGGTAATGGGAAATGTGATATAGGTAGAAGCCGATAAAGATACCGGAATGACCAATAAAATTGACAACAAGATCACAACCAAAGTGATGGTCGTCAATACATTGGAAATGCTGAATTTTCGCTTTCTCATTTGGATTCTCCTTTCACTCTACCCAACCTTTGAGTGATGAGCATGATAAGGATGGTCACGATGATCAATACCACCGAAATGGCAGCTGCAAAGTTCCAATTCAATTCCACATTGATGGCTTGCTGGATCAATTGCGACATCATCGTATTGGATTGACCACCTAGTAAAGCGGGTACGATATAGTAGCCCAAAGCATTCAAGAATACGATGGAAAAACCACTTACGATGCCAGGTACACTCAATGGCAAGAAAATCTTACGAAAAGTATAAAATCGACTAGCACCTAGATTTTCGGAGGCCGTCAACAAATTGGTATCGATTTGTTGCATGATGGGAGTTAGTGAAAAAATCATGTAAGGAAGAAAAATATAGGTCATCCCACAAACGACACCAAAATAGGTATGTAACAATTGAATAGGTTGATCAATCAGACCAAGCCCCATAAGAATGGTATTGATAACACCATGTTGTTGAAGCATGATGATCCAAATATAGGTCTTCACTAAAAGACTGGTCCAATATAAGATCTGCACGACCGTATTGATCACGATCTTCCCTTTTCGAGAAGCCTTCGTGATGGAATAGGCAATGGGATAGCCCAATACCAAACTAAGAACGGATACGATCAAGCTTAAGGTGAAGGTATTTTTTAATACATTCATATATAAAGAAGTGGCAAAAAAGCGTTGGAAATAAGCAAGGGTAAAACCACTCTCATCAAATACTGACCGAATCAATACCTCCATCAAGGGAATGACCATAAAAAACAGAATGAATACGAATGGTGGAATCAGAAATAAACGCATAGGATTTTCTTTGATTGTTTTCATGATCACCACCACCTACTCTGCAACCGGAATCAGATCTTTTGGATAGAATCCCACCTTGATGGGAGCTCCACGTCGCAAATCATATTTACCCCGTGCATACGTTTGTACCCGTAACATCAAGCCTTCTTCTGATTCAATTTCCAAATAGTAGGCATCTCCTACATAGGTCGATTGGTTGATGAAACCTGGTAGAACAATACCTTTAAAATCCGCTTGTACCATACGGAATCGCTCTGGACGTAAAACCAAATACATGTCCTGTCCTTCATGGAACCAAGAAGTACGCTCACCCAATTGAACCGGTACGATCTTGCCATCGTTTAATTTCACCCGTGCCTGGTCATCATCGATGGAAAGAATATGTCCATCCAAAATGGTTGATTCACCGATAAAATTCGCAATAAAGCGACTATTCGGATATTCATACAAATCTTCTGGTGTCGATATCTGACAGATCTGACCATCACGCATGACACAGATCTTATTGGCCATGGTCAAGGCTTCTTCTTGATCGTGGGTAACCGAAATCGTTGTCAAACCCAAGTCTTGATGGATCTTACGAATTTCCCGTTGCATTTGTTTTCGCAATTGTTTATCCAGAGCAGCCATTGGCTCATCCAACAACAACACCAAAGGATTGAACACGATTGTTCGAGCCATGGCTACTCGTTGTTGCTGACCTCCTGAAAGTTCTTTTGGATATCGCTTGTTGTAACCTTTCAAATTAACAACTTCCAAGATGTTTTCCACCATTTCTTTTCGTTGATTGGCTTCGATCTTGCGAATCTTTAATGGATAGGCAATATTTTCTTCCACCGTCATATGTGGGAACAATGCATAATTTTGAAACAACATGCCAAAATTCCGTTGGTTGGCTTCTCGATCAACTATATCTTTTCCATCCACTAAGATCTGGCCTTCACTGATATCTTCAAAACCAGAAATCATTTTTAAGACCGTACTCTTACCTGCTCCAGAAGGACCAAGAATCGTCACAAAATCGCCCTTCTCTATCGTTAGATTTACATCTTTGACTACTTCGTTTTTACCATATCGTTTAGTGACATGTTTTAATTCCATCCGTTTTCCAAGACCACCCGTCATCGCTAACATACAATCCCTCCAAACAAAAAACGGAACTAACTCGTTCGGTTAGCTCCGTTGCTATGTCTAGATATTAGTATATTCCTCACCATCTCTCAATGTTTACATGCATAACTGTTTTTATGCACCATGCACAATCAAGATTTTATCGCTGTTAAAAAATGTTTGATTTCAAAAGCCGTATTCAATAGAAATAAAGTATGCATATCATTCAAAGAAATATCTAAGATTTCTTCAATTTTATTCAGTCGATAGCGCATCGTATTTCGATGAATATACAGTCGTTTACTGGCATCCAACGCATTACAGTTACAATCCATATATACTTTCAATGTTTCACACAAATTGCCATGGGAAACCGAATCCGACACCTCCAGTTTCCCTAGGATTTCTTGATAAAAGGCGTACAGCGGTTCCGTTTGGGAAATACACCCTAGCACTTTATAGATACCAAGATTGCGATACCATTGTACATATTGATGTTGATCATCCGCAAATTTCACCGCTAAAAGGGCTTCATTGCGTGCTTCTTTGTATTGCAAGATTCCATTCTTTCGTAAACTGATTCCTACTTGGATACGAACCTTTTCTTTGTTCCAATATGACATTCCAATCGAAACAAAAATGGATTGAATTTGTTTTTGATCGAGTGTATCCGAAGGAAATAAGACCAATAATCCATCGGGTTCTGGTAAGACAATGACATAACGAATGCCTTGATTATCAAACGCATTCCGAATCAAATTCTTGATATATTCCTCATTTTCGCGATCCCGAATTTCGATCCGTGCCAATACACATTCTCGACCAAAATCAAAATGATAAATCAAACCCATCTTGATCACATCTTCTTCACTGGAATAGTTGCCATATAAAATACTGGAAAGAAGAGATTCCAATGACGTATAAATATTTTTTTCATTAACGATTCGCGTACTGATAATTTGTGACAAATCAATCAAACGAATGGTCCATGGCAATTCAAACAACGGAATGTTTTTTTCATTGGCTAGATCCATCAAAAAAGGCGTTGTTTTATCTTTTTGAATAATGATGCCCGATGCACACTTTTCCTCTGAATTGTAGACCAACTTGCTCACAAATTCATCGTTCTGAATGATATCTTCATTCGTGATGACCATCAACTCACCACCTTGGATCCAATGGCTATATTTTTCCGGATCTTCATAAAAGGTGTCATTGACCACACGCATGGAATCCGCAAAATATAACCATCGCACATGCCGATATAACCCCTTTTGGCCAGCTACCAATTCGAGTTCTTTGAGATCTTCTATTTCTAAAATATCACCACAAATCATACAATCACCTTCTATTTATGGACGTACTACATTGTATTTCATGCACAAAAGATATTAATCCAATAGCCAATCAATCGCATTCATTACTTCAATGCCTTCATAATTTCCTAATGTAACCTTATCCAATGTTAAAACTATTTTTTTATAGTTATCTTTAATGGAGCGTAATGGATCCATCTCCCTTTCAAACGTTGTTGGATCAATCATGCTAGCCGTCACTTGACAATATATAATTTCATCATTTTTTTGCCCAACAAAATCAATCTCAGAAGATTCGGTCTTTCCTACGCTTACTCTATATCCTCTACGAATCCATTCAAAATAGACTATATTCTCTAAAGAAAAGCCTAAATCATACTTTTTTTTTGGCAACATAAAATTTCGCAATGCCAGATCAACGATATACCATTTATTCAATGTTTTTAAATTTTTTTTTCCAGATACATCAAATCGTTCCACCGGATAAAAAATAAATGCTTCTTTTAAGGCTTCCATATAGTCATCTACTGTTGATGCAGATACTTTTCTTCCACTCGAAACGAGATATCCTGTAACCTTTTTAACCGAAATTACACTACCAACAGTACTAGCTAAATATTTCGCAATGGATTTCAATAGAACCACATTGGAAATTTTTCTTTTGTTTGAATCTACATTTTTTCTATTTTCTCGCTCTTCTATATCCTTTATGATGACCGTATTATAAATGCCTTCCAAATACATATTCAATTGTTCATCATTCAATGCCATCGTAATGAGATAAGGAAAACCACCATATTTTAGATATTGATAAAATACCTCTTCTTTATCTCCTCCTTTTTCTTTATAAACTTCTTTAAAAGATAAAGGCAGCATAGAAATTTCAACATAACGCCCCGATAAAAGAGTAGCCAAATCCGAAGAAAGCATATATGCATTTGAGCCGGTTATATAAACATCAATATTTTCCTTGATATATAAACTATCTACGACCTTCTCAAACCCAGGAACTTTTTGAACTTCATCTAAAAATATATACATTTTTTCATCTGGAAGCAGTTTGTTTACAATATATGTATATAGATTCTTATAATCCATCAATGATTCAAATTGTAAATCTTCAAAATTAATGAAAATAATTTGATCATTCATAACGCCATTTTCTTTCAAATAATTTTGAAATTGCTTTAATAATGTTGACTTTCCACATCTTCTAATTCCAGTTATCACTTTGATGATATCGTGATCTTTCCATGAAATAAGTTGATCTAAATAATTTTTACGTATCACCATACCCATTCACCTCATTTCCAATATATCAAAACGAGAACGAGCATTCAAATATAAATCCCGATATCGGGATTTATTTATATTTTTTCTTATTTTATACCGATTTCGGTATTTTGATAATTATTCAAATCCTCTATCCATTTTGTATTTCATGCACAAAAGATATTGTTCTCGCTACTAATGTATTTCAAAAACTATCGCCCTATGATAAAGCTATCAAGGAGGTACGATATGAAAGAATTTGTATGTAACGGCACGGATCCACTCAAACGAGTGCTATTGTGTCCACCAACGTATCATGAATTTGAACCCATTAATGTGATCACAGAAAAATGGCTCGATGAAAAAGAAACGGTCAATAAAGAAAAATGTATGGCCGAACACCAATTGTTGATAGATGCCTATGAAAAAAACGGTGTGAAAGTCGAATTGATGGATCCTAAACCCGGTCTTCATTATGAAGTCTTTGCCCGTGATTTTGGCGGTTGTGTCAAAGAAGGCTATATCATGGGATCGTTTCGCGAACCTTGTCGACAAGCAGAAACAGCCGAATATGAAAAGAAAATGAAAGAATTAGACATTCCGGTTATTGCACGTTGTACAAGTGGTGCTTTTGAAGGTGGTGATTTCTGGATGTTGGATGACTATACCATTGCCCATGGCATCATTGCCCGAACCGATCGAGATGGCTTTGAAAATGTGAAACGACAAGTCGAAGAGCTTGGTTATACCATGGTCGGCGTTCCTTGTGCGCGTCGCAATCTGCATCTGGATATGTGCTTTAATATTGTTGCCGAAAAAGTAGCTGTGGTCTGTGAAGAAGCACTCCCTGAATTTTTCATCAACATGTTAAAAAAACGCAACTTTACCCTGATACCCATTCCGCAAGAAGGTGTATTTAAACACTTTGGTAACCTACAAGCCTTAGGCAATGGCAAAGTATTGACGTTGAAACAAAATGTGGAAGTCAACCAAAAAATGTGCGCCCTTGGTTTAGAAACCATTGAATTGGATATTACTGAAATCTTAAAAGGTGGCGGTGGCCTTCATTGTATGACCTTTCCCTTGGAACGACATGCCTGAACTATGTGTCTACATAGTTCTTTTTTTATAGCTTGAGAATGTTTATACTTATAAAGAGAGAATACCTATGTCTACGATCTTAGTTTTTGAACAAATGATGGTCATCTTGCTTCTAATGTTGGTGGGTGCCATTACCCAAAAGATCAAACAGATCGATCAACCCCAACAACAGTTGCTATCGTGGCTTGTCGTCAATGTCTTTAATCCGGCCTTGAGTATTTCTAGTGTCTTATCCAGTGATGCATCCGGAAATCTGACCTATATTGCCTATACCTTTGGGATCGCGATCCTGATGTATGGCAGTTTTATTCTGCTTGGAAAACTCTTTACATGTAGGATCAAAGATTCCCATGAAAGCGTCATCTGGCAATTCATGATCGACTTTCCCAATGTCGGTTTTATTGGCATTCCTGTTGTACGCGGCCTTCTAGGCCCCGAATACGTGATTTACGTTGCCTGTTTTGGCTTGGTTTTCAATGTGTTGTTTTATACCTATGGCTTATCCTTGATCAAAGACAGTTCCCATTCCTACAAACAAATCTTTAATATTGGCACGCTTTCTTCCATTTGTGCCTTGGTCCTTTTTCTAGGCAACATTCGTCTACCTTACGTATGTGCACAAACCCTCAATTATTTAGGGGAAGTCTCCATTGCCTTGCCTTTAATGATCACAGGCATGACTCTGGCTCAAGAAAAGGATCTCAAAAAAATGTTTTTGGATGGAAAAATGTATGGCTTTACCTTTGTCAAGATGGTCATTCTCCCGCTCATCGCCGGTATCTTCATGATGATGGCCCATGTTCCTCAAGATCTTCAAGTTGTATCTTTATTGATGTTTGGTATGCCCATAGCCAATCTTCCCCTCATCGTATTGGCTGAAAAAGGATGGCCCACCCAACTTTGTTCCGAAGGCATTATCCTCACAACGATCCTATCTGTAGTCACCATTCCTCTGGTATTTATGATCTATGATTGGGTCTTATTATGAATCTTCATTAAATAGATCATTGAAAGCATGCCATTGACCAACATGCCAAAGATACCAATGACCAATAAAATGATCATGTGATTCATCTTGGCTTGTTTCAGATCCATGATGCTTAATAAATTCAACATGGTTGGATGAAGCAATACCTGATGAACTTGATTCAAGGTTGGCCAAGCTAATATGGATGCAACAAAACAAATCCATGTGAAAAGGATCGGTATCCATTCCTTGATTGGCTTTTTATGATTGAAAACCAAATGAATGATCCAAAAAATGGATAGAACCAAAAGACAGAGGATATTGCCTTTGACCAGCCACAAATACTTGGATACCGTGCCCATGGCACTCACGGTTGGTGCGGCACTTAATGTCGATAAGAAATAGACCCCGACAAAACAAGTCACAAGACCGAGTAAACCACTCACGACGCAAGCAATCAAACTGTTGCGATAAGTCAATATCTTTTTCATTGTTTCACCCGCTTTTTCAATTCGTAGACATCTTCTCTTCGAGCCGTCATCAAAGGCAATTGTCGACGAATATTTTCTACTTCACGCAAATCGATATCAATCACTTTGGCACATACTTTCTCATCCATTTCACTGACGATGCTTCCCCAAGGCGATACGACCATCGAATGGCCCCAAGATACATAGCTTGCCTTTTCATCTCTGGCATCGGATGTAGCCACCACAAAACATTGATTGTCCATGCCACGAGAACGCAGCATCAATTCCCAATGAGCTGGGCCAGTACTCATATTAAAGGCAGCTGGAACTAAAATGACTTTGGCTCCTTCCAAAGCCATGAGTCGCACAAATTCCGGAAAGCGACAATCAAAACAAATACAAAGACCCATCTTGCCAAATTCGGTATCAAAGGTCGTACATTCATTCCCGGCTGTCAAGGTGTCGGATTCATGAAAGTGTTGACCCCCATCGATATCCACATCGAAAAAGTGGACCTTTCGATGTTTCGCAATTTGTCGCCCCTGTCGATCAAATACATAGGCCGTATTGTATATATGTCCCTTATCATCTTTTTCCGGAACCGAACCTGCTGATAAATACACGCCAAACTTGGCGGCAATCGAAGACAATCGCGACCATGTCGCCTCTTGCTCTGTTTCAGCATAGAGAGGAAAACGATCTGTTTGATACGGACAATCAAACATTTCCCCAATCGTTACCAAATCCATCTTCTGATCCTTATATTCATTGATTTTTGCTTCCAATGCATCCAAATTTTTTTCTTTTTCTTCATATACATGGGCTTGAATTTGTAGAATACGCATTTTTATCATTCCTCACTGTAAAAAAAGCCACTATTTAGTGGCAGACTTCATTTTGTTTGTCTTGTTGGGCAGCCAGTTTAATTTCTGGCTTTAACTGCTTGTACATGACACTTCCCTTTTTCATGCCAAAGGTTTGTACCAATTCATTGTGGATATCCAATAACTCCTCATGATTCCGGGCTAAAATGTCCCGGACAATTTTGGCATCTTGATCATCCATGGACGTAAGCGAAGTTTGTGTCTTCTTTTTGGCTTCCGCTTTCTTTTGTTGCTCAAAAGAAACAGCATCCAATCGCTGAACACTATAGCCTTTTTCGCTCCAAAAAGAAACCAAGGCATCATATCCCGTATCTTTAGAAAAAATACAATATTGCGTTTTCGGTGCACTCTTGACCAAGAAACCCAAATACGAAGCCAATTGAAAATCTAAAGCATTCTTACCCGTACAACAAGGAATCGCTTCAAACGCATTTGGATATTGTACGATTTCCAACATATCCGCATAAGAAATATGCGGCGAATTCTCCGTATAAAATAAATAAATCTTATCATTTTTCGTTTTCTTTTCTAATAAGATCTTCCAAGATGATCCGACATTTTCGGTATCGACTAAATAAATGATTCGCTGTGGCATTATTTAATCTCCTCTATGGTATAACCAGAACCATATACGCGTGAAACATATTCACTGAATTGTTTATTTTTGATTTCTTCTTCCGACATCGTTGCCTCTTCTCCATAAATATCTTCGGTAACAACTTCTTTCGAGTCATTCACGCTCGGTACGATTACAATATAATAAATGGTATAGTCCGTATTGGCAACGCGATATCGTAAATTATGCATCTCTAAGATACGATCACTATTTCCCTTTTTCTTTGATTTTAAGAACGCCCGGTAGACCGTTTGATTGGAACGCAAAGTGACATTCGCATTATCCTGATTTAATTCGATTCGGAATATATCTTGTTCATGCTCTTCAATATATTTATCAGCCGCTGCATAGATCTTCTTTAAATAAGACTTAGGAATTTTGGATACTGTCGCATATTGATCCGGTAACCCCGAAACCGTGATGGTCGTTGTGGTATGGGTTGGATGAAAATTGTATTGACGTGCTAAACCCTTATCATACGTAGCCGTGATTTTGACTTGATCGCCATTGGACAGATCCGTATTCGGATCCGCTTCATATTTTACAGACTCCATAAAAGTTCGTGTTCGTTCATTGATATTGGAAGCCGGATTGGTCACGACCAACGTCGCCTTGCCATTTTCCCCTGTATATTCCAAATGCATATTTTGGGTCACATCCACATCGACTTGGCGCATGAAAAAAGCATATCCGATCAATGTCAAGATGGCAATCATGGTCCCCAGACTCACAAAATAGAGCAATTTCTTACGAATTTTTTCATTCATGACTCTATTTTAATCAAAATATTGGGCATTGGCTATAGCTTTAGAAATAAAATCCAACATCGGCTGATCAATCTTTTGCTGTAAGATTTCCTCGGCATTCTTCACACATTCATCCATCATAGCTTTATCTTTTTCCAGATCCCCCAAGACAAAGTTCGGTAACCCGCTTTGACGAACGCCTAAAAAATCACCAGGCCCACGTAAGCGCAAGTCATATTCCGTAATCGCAAAACCATCCGTGATCGTTTCCAATTTCTTTAAACGCTCGATGGCTTGGGGATCTTTCGAATCCGACAATAACCAACAATACCCTTGTTCCTTACCACGTGCTACACGCCCACGCAACTGATGCAACGTACTCAAGCCAAAGCGATGCGCATCATAGATGACCATCATCGTGGCATCGGGCACATCGATGCCTACTTCTATGACCGTGGTTGAAACCAATACATCCAATTCTTTTTGGACAAATTGATTCATGATGGCTTCTTTTTCTTCACTGCTCATTTGCCCATGCAACAAACCAATGCGTCGCTTTTTTAAGGTCTTTTTCATGCCTTCATAGACCTTGATGGCAGAGCGCATCGATACTTCCGTGGAATCTTCAATGGCGGCACAGACCACATAACCCTGACGCCCCTGATCCAATCCTTCTAAAATATCTGGAAGAATGGGTTTCATCGATGTGCCTTTGACATAGGTCGTAATCACTGGTTTTCGATGGGGTGGCATCGTCTTGATATTGGAAATATCCATATTGCCATAGATAAAATGAGCATAGGTACGTGGAATCGGTGTCGCTGACATCATCAAAAAGTCTACATTTTGGCCTTTTTCTAACATCGATCGGCGTTGTCGTACACCAAATCGTTGTTGCTCATCGGCAATGACCAGGCCTAACTTGGCAAACTGCACTTGGTCTTGGAACAAAGCATGGGTCCCTACAAAAATCAACATTTCGCCTGAAGCCATGCCATCTAAAATGACTTGTTTTTCTTTGGCTGAAAGAGCCGATACATACAATTGCACATCAAAGCCCAAAGCTTTCATCTTTTCATAATGTTGACGAGCCAATATTTCCGTAGGAGCTAAGAAAGCCGATTGATAGCCGGCTAGATAGGAGGCATAAATCGCAGCCATGGCCACGATGGTCTTGCCACAACCCACATCTCCTTGTACCAAACGAAACATCGTTTTACTACTATGCAGATCTTCACATACATCCCGTATGGCACGTTCTTGATCTTTGGTCAATGGAAACGGCAATTTGTCGATCCAGGCATCGATCAAAGATGCATCAAAGATCTTTGGTTCTTTTGAAGCACTTGTGGCTTGATTCTGTGTGGCTTGCATGACACATTGGAAACATAAAAATTCTTCATATTTTAAAGTACGCAAAGCATACGACAAATGTTTTTGATCTTGAGGATGATGCACCCACAACAAAGCTTGGCCATGTTCCAACAAACGATATTGGTCACGATAACGATGAGGAATGACATCTTCGACTTCCTCACGATAGGCCAATGCCGCATCCATGATCTTTTGAAACTCTTTTTGATGCATCTCTTTGGGCAAAGTATAGACAGGGTGCATGCCTGTTTGTTTGGATAAGGGTTCAAAATTATAATTGGTTGCCGTAAATTTGTTCTTGCCTTTGTATTGACCAAAGAGCGTAATGGTTTTGCCAAAGGTAAATTGTTGCGTCCATGGCCGATTGAATAAAGTCACTTCTATTTCTTGATCATACGAAATAACTGTAAATTTCGTCATGGAACGATTCTTCCCAAAACGAATCACACGAGCCGTTTGACAAATCAAGCCTTCAAAACAAACATGATCGTTTTCTTGCCATTGGGAATATGGGATGATTTCGATGGTTTCATAACGAAAGGGATATGTCTCCAACAAATCTTCAACCGAAGCAATTCCCATCTTGGCCAATAATCCTTGGCGTCTACTTGTGAGTTTTAATACGTTTAGATCCATGATCATTCCCTATTCGGTTAACGACATATAACCAAATGCCACTCTCAACAAGACTCAATACAAAATAGATGCCAATCACGATCAAGGCCATGCCCAAAGCCGATGAAAAATGCACTTGCATCCAGGTGACCATGGTCCAGCCAAACCAGGTATTATTGGCTAAGGCCATCGATCGAGCCACACTTTCCAAGGATGTCAAGGCATAGACATTTTTCGTTAGGGTATCCAAACCAACCAACAGGATCAAATAAGCCGTACAACCTTTCCATAACGCAAGCATTTGGGGGTTTTTCTGTTTGGCCAATCGATAATTTACGCCAATTTGTACAGGCATCCACAATAATACAAGCAAGCCATAGATAACTTGTACAAGAATCGCAACTGCATCCGTATTGGTTTGTACATGAAAAGTCAAAAGCACACATTGAAACATAAATTGTACCAAGATGACGATCAAGCCTTCTTTCCATTCGATTTTTCGATGAACATCCCACAATTCCATACATAATTTATAAAGACCTACACTCCACAAAACACCAATCAGTAAGACCAAAGGAATATAGTTTGTCGCATGAGCGGCAATGAAAAAATATGCCAGATCATAGAGGACACTGAGTCCAAAATAATACAAAAAATATTTTATTTTTACCAAATTTATACCTCCAATCGAATCGCTTTGGAATGGGATCCATGCCCAAATGGGGCATGAAAAGACACTGGTATCGCATAGGACTTTGTGATCGTATGTAAGATATCATACTCATTTTCCGCTTCCAATTGGGTAAATTCCCCCAATGTCAAAGAAGCTATTTGATCGATCACGCCCATATCTTCCAATTGCGCAAAGAAAGAACGAATCCGATAAGCATTGCCTGACCGACTTTCCAGACACAATGGAACACCACTCAAATCGGGGAAATACTTGGTTCCTGCCAATTTCAGAAAACAACGAATGTTGCCCCCTAACCCTGCACCGATGCATAGATCATTGGGCTGAAAAGCTAGATACTTCTTAAGATCGGTCTTGTTTTGATTGTTTTTGATTTGAAACAAGACACAAGGTCGATACATCGCTAACACGTTCAATACACAACTCAGATCACTATAGCCATGAAAAATCGCATGACTTTTTGAATAGGTATCCAAATCTAAATAGCGAAGGGTCTCATTGGCTAGATCACCACCCGATACATCAAAGATAAAATCAAAAGATTGAGTCATCCATTCATTAAAAACGGAAGCTCTTTGTTTCGGACTGGCTGTTTGAAAAAGCAAAGGAGATATCTGGACCGTATGGTTCCATGCCTTTAACGCAGCCATGGTAGAATCAAGCGATCCTTCTTTGACAGGATCGGATAATCCCAATAAACCAATTGTTGCCATATCAATCTTGCTCTTTTCTAAATAGGATCCATACAACGATGAGGATGATCCAGACCCACCAATAATGAAAAAAGAGGCCAAACAAAGCAAAGACAATAGAGAAAATAATCAAAAAGGGCAAGCTTACCAAAAAGATGGCTAAACCCGCCAAAATACATGCGATAATGAAAATCAATAGTGCTGTTAACATACAATTTCCTTCCTATATAGTTATTATACTACATCCACTTCTACAATCTGTTCCTGCTCTTTTAAGAGGGCATACCACAATTTCGACCCATCGTTTTCTTCTTCATCTTCCAAACGCACACCGATATACCCACGTTTTTCCAGGATGCTTTTGTTGCGCAATCGCGCAGGTTCATCTTTCATGGAATAATAATAGGGTTCAGGAGTGGTATCAGGACCGTAACAAGGAATGTCCGGATCCAAGGCAAAGACGGCATATAAAATACAAGAGGTTTTGATTTGCCGACAAACCATTTCTTTCGATATATCCAACATGGAGAAGAAAATGCCTTTTTGTCGATAGCTTTTTGTTACATAGGCATTGGTAAAAAAGATGACTTCACCAAAAAAGGTTTCTTCTTTTTTACTTTGACAATAGGGATAGGCCAAATCAGGGAAATAGTAGTGGCACAATGTATAATATTCCAAATTGGACCAGTCCGAATCCAGCGTGATGGCATCATACACACTTTCTTTTTTTAGGACATCATCCAGCGAGCCATGCATAAAAGAAAGATCCGCAATGACTTGGTCTTGATCATAGACCAGCAAAATTCCTCGTTCCAAGCCATTTACGATGGGATAGAAAAGAAAGACATAGATCCATTCATCGATTTGTTCCATATGAACACTTGTCTTTTCACAAAATTCAACATAGGAACATTGTAAAAAAGAACGTAACAAGCTATAAGCTCTTCTCATATATTCTTGTTTATTCATAAAACAACCTTAACATAAAAAGGCCATGAAAAACATGGCCGACACAATTGTCTTGTCGATAGGTGGTGATTTAGATGAACAAGACATTCAGATAATGGAAAAACAATTTGTGCAACATGGATCGAAGATCGAGTTGTCGCATAAACCATGCGAATTTTACTGTCTTTACTAGACAATATCCGTATGTTTGGTCAATAAATAACGAGCACTAAAGTAATTGATCAAAGTCAAAATAGCTATTACGGCACATACGATCCAGCCATAATGCAAGACATAGGACCATACTTGTGCATTGGTCGCATTGACGATCGAATCGATGTGATCGGTATACCATACGGTCAAACGCATCGATGCAAACAACATCACAAAGAAACCAACAATATATTCAATCACTAACACCAAACGATCATGGTTCGGAAAATGATTGGCAATGGTCGTTGACAATTGGGCCCAAGTAGAAAACCAAACAAATTCCAAGATCAAACCAATGATCAACAATACCCATGCTTGACCAGGTACTTGGTTAAAGAGGATTTGGAAATCGGACCAATTGATCGAACTTGGGTCAAAGACCATACCGGTAAATAGGATAACGACAACCAATACAATTTGATTGATCAAGCCCCAAATCACATAACCCAAGGTATGCGACAACATCAAACTATCGATACTTACAGGCAAGGAATGATAGATATAGCTTTCTTTTTCAAAAGTTCTCGTTTTGAATCGTTTGATAAAACTGATATGGACCATGAATGCAGAAACGATCAATACCACCGAAAAAATAAAATATAAGAGATTCGATAAGAAAGGGATGATATTTTCAAACAAATGGGCCACCAAGATCAATACAAACAACGAGAGATGCAACAGCCCCAAATTCCAACTGACACTTTTCATGTCATATTTAAATATTTTTAGTAACATTTGAAGACCTCCTTGAAATATTCATTGACCGATTGACCATGTTCTTCGCGAATCGCGTCAACGCTCTTTGCCGTTACGACCTTTCCTTCATTGATCATGATCACATCATCCAAGATGCTTTCCACATCGGTGATCAAATGCGTCGAAATCAACAGCGATGAGTTTTCCGTATCAAAATTGGAAAGAATGGTATGCAAGATATAATCACGGGTAGCTGGATCGACACCGCCAATGGGCTCATCCAAAATATAGAGTTTGGCATTTCTAGCCATGCACAAAATCAAAGCCACCTTTTCTTTATTTCCCTTCGATAAAGCTTGCATACGCATATCTTGATCAATATGCAATTCACTCATCATTTCCAAGGCACGATCCAGATCAAAATCCATATAAAAGTCATCATAGAAATTCACAAGATCTCTCACTTTCATCTTTGGATCGTAACATTCTACATCCGGTAAATAGGAAACAAAAGCCTTGGTTTCTACGCCTGGTGCCAACCCATCAATTTCAATGGAACCACTTGTTGGCATCAATAAAGTTTGCATCAATTTCATCAATGTGGTCTTACCCGAACCATTGGGCCCCAATAAACCAATGATTCGACCATTT
The DNA here is from genome assembly GCF_033971885.1 of Absicoccus intestinalis. Taxonomy (NCBI): domain Bacteria; kingdom Bacillati; phylum Bacillota; class Erysipelotrichia; order Erysipelotrichales; family Erysipelotrichaceae; genus Absicoccus; species Absicoccus intestinalis. Next base: position 25,867 of record NZ_JALBUS010000002.1, read on the forward strand.
TCACACGTGAAATGGATATGATCCAAAGCCACCTTATGACCCGGATATATTTTTGTCAGATCATTACATACAATTTTACTCATCTTTCTTTCCCTCAACTTTCTGGATTGCTTCTATTACCGCTTTGGTATCTAAACCCAAATCATGCATATGTGATAAAAACATTTGAATTTCTGCTTGCGCAAATTCCCTTTTCATTTGTTGGATCCTTTCCTGGTCGTCCGTAATAAATCGACCATTCGTACGTTGTGAAACAACCAATCCCTTTCGTTCCAATTCAGCCATGGCTCGTTGCACCGTATTGGGATTGACACCAATTTCCAATGCCAAAGCCCGAACCGAAGGCAATTGCGAATTCGGCGGATATTTTCCTTTCATGATATCCTTTTCTATATGTTCAACAATTTGTAGATAAATCGGACGTTCTGTGTCCAACTTCCATTTCATGCCTTCACCTCCTGTGTTATTGTATTAATCACTTAGTACACTAATACAATAACACAACGTACAGAAAAGTCAACACAAAAAAAGAAGAAGATCATTCATCCTCTTCTTCCGCATGTAAGATCTTATCGAGATCTTCTAACATTCGTAACAATTCAACCAAGCGATCCTTACCAAACTGTTCCACGACATGTCTATATTTTTTAACCACTGCAGCTCGTTGTTTGTCACATGCCTCTTTTCCATGTTCCGTCAAATACACATAGGTTCCTTCGGACCCATCGCCTTTATAAGCCCGTTCTACTAAGTCTTGTTCTTGCAGTTCATCCACGATTTTTGCGGTTTCCATCATCGAAATCGTCAGATGATTGGATAAATCACGTACAAAGACCTTATCTTGATCGTCTAGGCGCGTTTCTTCTTCAATATAGAATAGTGCCACATAAGCCGGAACCGATAGTCCCATCATACGATGAATCAAAGATGTACGATCTACCGCAAATTTTTGAAACATCAATTCATTGAAAAGATCCAACGTGTCCATGTCTTTTTTATGCATATTTAAACCTCCTTTTGTGGTAATTGAACCAATTGCCATTGGTTATCTTGATAATCAAAGATCGTTAATGAACAATTGGGAACCAACTGAGAAATATGAGGACGAGCCTTGGCAATATCCGGTCGTAAATACTCGATCGTACGAGCAATGACAGCCCCATGACTCACAACCAATACATTGTCTTGATCCGCATATTTTTCCAATGTATGCATGAATCGGTCTCTTGCATCGTCACGATTTTCTCCTCCGCAAAACGCAAAACCAATCCAATCTTGTTCCGGATCCGGTCGTGATACGCCAAATGGATCACCTTCTTTTTTACCAAAAAAGACTTCTCGTAAGCCCTTTTCATACTTGTATGGAATTGGACGATTGGCAATGATATAGTGCATTGTATCCATGGCGCGCTCAGAAGTCGACGAGAGTGCCAACGAAAAAGACTTGTCCATCAACTTGGCACCAATTTCCTTGGCTTGTTGGATACCTTCTGGCTGCAAGGGGCTATCACACCACCCTTGATATAAGCCTTTCTTATTAAATAACGTCTTGCCATGACGAACGACATAAAATCTTGTCATATCAAAACCTCCGGATAGCTGACCAAGGACAACTGTCCATCTTCACACGCAATTTTCATCATCGAACAATTCGGCATGATATCGTTATAGTTTGGATCCAGATCATGGATCACTTCCCGCAAGACCGTACCATGACTGACCACCAATACATTTCGATTGCCTACATGTTTAGCAATAGTGATCAAACGGCGTTCCACACGCAATCCCGCTTCATCAAAATTTTCGCCACCCCAAGCAGTATAATCCCGTCGTGGACTTTCTAATAGAGGCCGACGATCTCCCCCTTCTAAACTACCAAAACTTATTTCTTTTAGATCTTTGTAGAAAAGGACGGGAAAACGCTCTTGCGTGATGGTCAATAACGTATCTCTAGCTCGCTCACTCGTACTGGAAACCCCTAAAATAAATTCAATCGGACTGATCTTTTCCGCCATCAATTGCGCTTGATGTACGCCCAAAGGGGTCAAAGGCGAATCCGACCATCCTTGTATCAACTCTTTGACATTAAATAACGTCTGTCCATGTCGGACAATATAGAACATTGTTTTCATAGTTGCATTATAACATGTATATCATTGAATGCCACTTTGGTTGTTTTTAGTATCATTGAAAAAGTTGACTTTATCAACCTTTTATTTACAATCCACAGAAACAAAAAGCCTGTTTCCCAATGAAACAAGCTCTTTTTCAACCGCATCGATCATTCATTATATTTTTTGATAATTGCTTGAAAGACTTTTTGGATCTTTTCTGCTTCCGTACGATCCGCAAAATAGGCATCGGTATTAAAGTAGACGGGTTTTATAGATACATAGATAGCTAACGTCTCATCCGATTTTGTGATGATACGTAAACCCACATAGAAATTTGGTTCTCCCATCATTGTAAAGAATGCCGTTCCACCTAAAATCTGATGAAAGAAAGGTGCCGTCTTTCCTCGATATTTTGCCTCTTCATTTAATATCGAACATTTCTTCACATCCGCAAAAGGATAGTTTCCAACGGTTCCATCTTTGATTTCAAATTGCTTATTGTCTGAATCAAAGACAACACTTCGATATTCTTTTTGCATGAATTTCTCCTTTCCTAGGATCGATGCTTCTTTCTAATTCTAGTATATCGGAGCTTTATAAAAAAAGAAACATGTTTGACCATGCTTCCTATAAAAAATCATCTAAATTTTGATCCGCTAAAGCTAACCAATCCATGCCTTCAGCATCACCCGATAGAATGGATGCTACACTCGATTTGACCTTGGGCGGACACAACCGACCAATCACCTTTCCATTTTTGGTGATCTCGATCTCTTCTTGATGGGATCTTTGAATCAAAGATTCCAAATTGGTTTGTGCTTCTTTCAGCTCTACTTGCATAAATCTTTGACGAATTGAGCAATATGTTTGGCATTCAAGCCATAATGATCCAACAATTCAGCTGGGGTACCGCTTTGTCCAAACGTATCCTGTACACCCATCATATATTGTGGACAACGATCGGTTTCTGAGGCCAATACTTCCGCTACCGCTCCGCCTAAGCCGCCGATCACATTGTGCTCTTCGACCGTTACGATCGCATCATGGGTCTTGGCCAATTCTTTGATCAGATCCGCATCGATTGGTTTGATCGTATTGATATTGACTACCGTTGGATCAAAATCCAATGCTTTCGCAGCTTCCAAAGCTTCCTGTACCATCATTCCGGTGGCTACGATAGCGACCTTCTCGCCTTTTTGCATAACGACCCCTTTGCCATATTCATATGTATAGGTCTCTGGATCATTGACCGATTCAACCGCCAATCTTCCTAGACGGACATAACATGGTCCATCGATATCGGCTACGGCCTTGACGATGGCTTTGGCTTCCGGTCCATCACATGGCTGGAATACATGCATATTCGGGATCGCACGCATCAAAGCAATATCTTCCAATGCCTGATGGGATGCCCCATCTTCACCAACCGTGATGCCGGCATGGGTCGCACAGATCTTGACGTTCAGGTTTGGATAACAGATACTGTTGCGCACCTGATCATAGGCTCTTCCGGTTGCGAATACCGCAAAGGTCGATGCATATGCGATCTTGCCGCTGGCTGCCAGTCCGGCTGCGACCGCCATCATATTGCCTTCGGCAATTCCCATATCAAAATGACGTTCTGGGCACACTTTCTTGGCTTCGCCGGATTTCGTACTGCCTGCTAAGTCTGCATCCAATACGACAACATTCTTATTTTTTTGCACTAATTCTGCAATTGCCTCTCCATAGGCTGCTCGAGTTGCCTGTTTTGCCATTATTCATTGCCCTCCAATTCTGCCATTGCTTGTTCATATTGTTCCTTGTTCGGTGCCTTGCCATGCCATCCGGCCTGGTCTTCCATGAAGCTGACACCTTTTCCTTTGGTCGTGTTCCACAAAATACATGCTGGTTTGCGCTTTACGCTCAAGGCATAATCAAACGCTGCCTTGATATCATCAAAATCATGACCATACGCTTTGACCACTTCAAAGCCAAAGGCTTCAAATTTCTTGTCCAATGGATAGACATTCATGACATCTTCTACTTTGCCATCGATCTGCAAATGGTTGCAGTCGACCATGAACGTGATATTGTCCAATCCATAATGGCTGGCTGCCATAGCAGCTTCCCATACTTCACCTTCCTGGCATTCACCATCACCTAACAAAGTGAAGATACGATGTTTATTGTTGTCCAGCTTATTGGCAATGGCCATACCAACCGCCGTCGATACACCTTGTCCCAAGGATCCCGTTGACATATCCACGGCATCGATATAGTTCATATTTGGATGTCCCTGCAATTTGGAACCAAATTTACGGAAGGTCTTGATATCTTCTTCGCTCAAGAAACCTTTTTCCGCAAAGACACTGTACAAAGCCGGTGTGATGTGTCCCTTGCTCAATACGAAACGATCACGATCGATGCCTTTCACATTGTCTTCATTGATGTCCATGACTTCAAAATACAAATACGTCAAGATATCGGCTGCCGATAAAGATCCACCCGGATGTCCGGACTGACCCGAATAGACAGCAGTCAAGATATTCTTACGAACATTGTTTGCATGTTTTTTTAATTCTTCTACTTGCATATGCGTCTCCTTTTCCTTTAATTTTCGTACGTTTGCCAATTAAAAGTATACAACATTTTGAAATGAAATAAACAATATTTCTAAACTTATACAATTGTTCAATGACAGTTCGAATCTAAACAATCCAACACATGGGCACCATGGGCCTTAAAGAACATCATCATATCATTGGTCAGGGAGAGATCATCGGGTTTATCATTCAATTCATCCTGTGAAATAAAGCGTGCTTTGGCTAATTCTTCTTGTTCCAACGTAATGGTTGGATTCCCATCCAATTCACAGAAAAATCCGAGCAACAAATTCAAATCGAATCCCCAAGGCTGCGACTTATAGTAACGAATATTTTTAACGTGTAAGCCCACTTCTTCCATGACTTCCCGTCGAATGGTATCTTCAGGGGTCTCGCCAATTTCACAAAAACCCGCAATCAAAGCATGACCTTTATACGTTCGATGGGCATACCGCGTCACAAGAATGGAATCATTATGGATCACGCCCACAATGATTGCCGGCATAATGGTTGGATAGATGCGATTGTGACACGAAGGACAACGCAACGCCCTTCCACTATGAGCCGGAACCATGGGCTTTCCACATACACCACAATACCGATGTTTGGCATACCATACATACAAATGATAGGCCGTGACTGCCGCAAATTGTTCTTTCTTTGGTTGTTGATGACGCAATCGATGAATATCTTGATACGACAATTGCTCCTGTTTTTCTAAGGCCAGAAAATAATGCGTTTCATCAATGGAAAATAAATATTGGACCGGGCCATGAATGTCCCGATACGTAGGAAGCCGCAATGGATCCAATCCTTTTACCGCAAGCTTTTTTCCCTCAAAGACCAAGACAGTATCTTCATATGCGGGATCCAACTGAAGATAACTCAAATCAAATCGACTGGGTTGAATATCTTGGATCATATCACACCTTAAAACACTTACGAATATTTTCGGTCTTACCCAATACCAGCAAGCGTTGTCCTTTCACAAATTTCGTTTCCGAACCCACCATCACATTCAATCGGCCATCGGCTTCTTTGATGGCCAAAATATTCAAATGGTATTTTTTACGAATATTCAATTCTAAGATACTCTTATTCTGCCAACTATCGGGTGTTGGCACTTCATAGATCGCAAAGCCATCACTCAATTCAAAATAATCAAAAACCGTATCCAACGTATAGCGAAGCGCCGTCCAATGAGCCACTTGTTTTTCTGGATATACGACAATATCCGCTCCAATCTTCTTCAACAATTTTTCCTGGATATCACTACAAGCTCGCGAAATCACTTTGGGCGCACCCATTTCTTTAACCATATTGGTCGTGATCATGGCACTTTCAAAATCATGCGCGATCGCTACGATCACGATATCAAAATTACGAACACCCAAGGATGCTAAAAATTCACGATCGGTCGTATCCCCAATTTGGGCATTGGTCACAAAGGGCAAGGCATCATTGACACGTTCTTCATTGATATCCACTGCCATGACTTCATGACCCAATTCATTCAATTTATGAACAAGATTTGTGCCAAAACGACCCAAACCAATCAATAAAACATTTTTCATATTATCCTACCGAAATCCTTTCTTCTGGCATACTATTCACAAATCGGCTCTTCGAAGCTACCGCATACGCTAAAGTCAAACCGCCCACACGACCAAAATACATCAATACAATCAATAAGATGTGACTGATTGCGCCTAAATATGGGGTGATCCCCATCGTACAACCCACCGTACCAATGGCAGAGGCCGCTTCAAAAAGACAAGCCATCATCGGAATGCCTTCGATCCTCGATATGATCATGGCTACGGCTAAACATAACGTAATATACATCGTAAAGATGGTACCAGCACTTCGTACTGTATCATTATCGATCCGACGATGGAACATATGTACATTATCGCGATGGAAGACCGCCGTTACATTGGCCAACATCACCGCAAAGGTCGTCGTTTTCATACCACCGGCCGTTGATCCGGGTGAACCACCAATCAACATCAAAAGGGTCATGACCATGGCTCCGGTCTGGGTCATGGTCGTAAAATCGACCGAATTAAAGCCAGCCGTCCGTGCTGTGACCGATTGAAAAGCCGACAAAAAGAAACGCGTTTGCAGATCATGGACATTTTGAAATTCACCAAAGAAAAAATAGACTGTTGGCAACACCAATAAAAGAAGCGTTGTCAATACGACCACTTTGGCATGCAAATTATATTTGCGAAAATGCCATTTATTCACTAAGATATCATTCCATACAAAGAAACCCAATCCACCAATGATGATCAACAACATGATGGTCCAGTTGATGATGGGATTGGAACGCATCGTAGTGATGGAAGAATACGGTTTGATCACACCCATAAGGTCAAATCCCGCATTACAAAAGGCCGAGATGGAATGAAAGATCGCATACCAAATGCCTTGGCCCCAACCAAACTTGGGCACAAACACAAAAGCCATCGATATCGCACCTAAGCCTTCCAACAAGACCACGCCTTTGATGATAAACTTCACCATGCGCATGATCCCACCCATTTGAAAGGCACCGATAGAATCTTGCATCGTTGCGCGTTGAAGAAGACCAATCTTTCGTCCCGAAAGAATGGCCAAGGCACACGCAATGGTCACAACGCCCATACCACCAATTTGGATCAGCAACAAAATGATCAACTGACCAAAGCTGGTCCAATAGGTTGCGGTATCATGAACGATCAACCCTGTCACACAAACGGCAGAAGTGGATGTAAACAGACAATCCAAAAACGGTGTCACTACATGTTTCTGTGAAGAAATCGGCAACATCAACAACAAGGCCCCCAGCAAGATCACACCCGCAAAGCCAAGGATGATGATGCGAGCCGATGTAAATCGTTTCTTAAAAATCATAAAATCCCTCGAATCTAATGATGACTAAAGACATCCATCAAGATTGGAACGATCTGATTTTTTCTTGATAAGATGCCCGCTTGGATCTGACCTTCTTGGGGAAAGGCTTCTTCGATCCATTCTTTACATTCTCCTTGTGCATAAATGATCGATCCACCATCGGCAATGCTGGTAAAAGCCACACAATACGTCTTGGCTTCCAAATGCACCAACAATTCCGTTAAAGCTTCTTTGATTTCGGCTTCTCTTCCTGTCAGGGCTTCAAAATTATAGATGATCACCTGACTGATTGCGACTTTCTGATCCTCAAAATCAAAGGTCTTCAAATCCATATGCATGATATCGATCATGGATTTGTCGGCAATGTTGGTCGACACACTAAACATATCTTTGGCCAGATCATCAATATTCACCTGGGCAATTTGGGCCAAAACATTGGCCATAAAAATATCTTTTTGCGTTGTGGTCGGCGAACGAAACTTTAAGGTATCGCTTAAGATGGCCCCCAACAATAATCCCGCCAAATTTTTCGGTATCGCTACCTGTCTTTCCTGGAACATGCCTGTTAGAATGGTTGCGGTCGAACCCACGATCTCGTTGCGAAAGGCCACAGGCATTCGCGTTGAAAAATCACTGATGCGATGATGATCGATAACCTCGATCAAATCCGCTTTTTCAATGGCACGAACCGATTGAGAAAACTCATTATGATCCACCATGACGATGGATTTATTTTGGGAATTCAAGATATGATATCGCGATACATAGCCAACCAATCCATCCTTTTCATCCAAGACCGGATACGAACGGAATCGACTCTTGGCCATCTTCTTGGATGCATCTTCCGCCAATTCCCAATAATGAAAACTCACAGGATCCGAATGCATCAACAACGCAGTGACGGGTGAAAAATAAAGATAACGCGATGTATTCATCGCTCCATGTCCCGATAAGATGATCGGACAATGATGTTCTTTTGCCACTTCGATCACTTCTGGATCGATCGTCTTGGCCCATACCACGATCAATATGCCCGCACCTTTTTGAATTGCTTGCATCTGGGCATCCTTATCATCCCCCAGCATCACGATACGCGACTTTACATCGTAATTGGTCAATCCTTGTTTCGCCAAGGCAATGATACTGACTTTCCCATTCAAATGAAATTGGGCATCATTATAAACGATCGTACCATCCAAGGTCTTGGCAATATTTTCCACACTGGTCACTTTTAATAAATCGATTCCCAACGACGTATCGCCCATCCCAATTTTGGAAATATCCTGATTGGCAATGATACCAAGTACTTTGCCCGTTTCATCGGTTACCGCAATCGATGGCTTATTTTCTTTTTCCATCAGTTGCAACGTTTCATAGATGGTCGTATCCGGATGTACACAAAGCGGATCATCCAGCGCAATTTCCGATAGTGAAATGCGCGCATCTTTTAAATAAAAAGGCGCCACAAAACCAAATCGATCCAATAAATATTTGGTTTCATCATTTAATTCGCCTAAACGACAAGCCACACAATCCACACCTTGTTGATTTTTCAAGTAGGCATACGCAATTGCCGAAGCCACCGAATCCGTATCTGGATGTTTATGTCCTGTCACATAAATGGTTTGACTCATATTTACCCCTTTACTATCTACAGTATCGTTTTACGCTATTTTAAGCACTTTTTCAACCCATACAAAAAGACGGATATCTAATCCGTCGCTAATTTTTCAATCGCCAAGCGATATATTTCTCGCGCTTTTTCTAGGTCGGCGATATCGATTCGTTCATTGGCTTGATGCTCGGTCAATTCCACCCCTGGAAAGACCGGTCCAAACGCAATGATATGATCCATCGCTCGCGCATAGGTGCCTCCACCAATGACCAAAGGGTCGGAATCATCATGGGTAACCGTTCGATAGGCCTCTAACATCTTGGTGATGATGGGGCCATTCTTATCCATATAGATGGGTGCTTTTCCACTGATACGAACGATATGCATGTCCGGTTCTACTTCTTGTTTTAAGAGGGTTAGGACATCGGCTTCCGTATAAGAAACCGGATAGCGAATATCCACCGATAAAACCACATCTTTTCCTCGCACTTCGACCTTGCCAACATTCAGTGTCAATGATCCACTTTGTTCATCCGCAAGATCCAAATGCAGCTTAGCTCCTTGCATATCGATCTTGTCACGATAAAAAGCCGCTAAAGGTCCATGGGCTTGTTCCATCAATTTTGAGATGGCATTGATACCCTCTTCTGGCATCGATCCATGCGCACTTTTTCCCTTGGCTTCGAGCCAGGTCCCATCGTCCAATTGTCCTTTGGCCCAAGCCGGCACCATATTGATTGCTTCACCACCTTCGATGGATTGAAACCCCGAATGTTTCAAAGGCATATGCCATTCAGTCTGCAACAATCCTTTTTCGCCATAGATGGCAGGAAAGTCTGCATCCGGTGTAAACCCAAACGTAGGCAGTTCCTCGTTGGCTTTATACGCTTCGATATCTTCCCATTCACCGACTTCTTCACACGTACCAAAAATGATACGAACGCGCTTATTCAAATGCTTATCACTTTCATAGACATCTTTCATAGCATAGATAGCTGCCATCATCGGGCCTTTATCATCCATGACACCACGACCAATGATCTGACCCTCTTTGATCGTTGCCGTAAATGGATCACTATCCCAGTCCTGACCAGCTGGCACAACATCCAAATGACCAATGATTCCCATCATTTCTTCGCCCTGGCCGATTTGGGCATAGCCATACGATCCCCCATCATGCACAGAGAAACCAAAACTTTCACACAAAGCCAATACATAACGCAAAGCATCCTTGGTATATTTGGTTTGCGAAACACTTGGAATCGCAATGAGTTGTTTTAACGTATCGATCATGCATCTACCTCCACAATTTCAATGGATGATCCCACATGTAATGTCGGTACATCCTTTTTTTCCACATAAATGGTTCCTGGCATTTGTGGCTCTTTGGCACCATTGAAACGAATCGTACAATGGCCCATCGTTTGTAACGTATCCATCACTTCCGAACCAACCGCCGTAATTGGATAAGCAATGCCATCCATCCGTAAGATTTGTCCAGGTTGGATCGCATCCACTTTTTGTTTTTCAATGATATAACTATATGCTTTTAATTCATCGGGCACATCCGTCCCAAACAAAATGATAAAATCCCCCTTTTGAAAGGAAGATACTTGTGGCCCTACTGCCATTACATGCGTACTAAAGCAGGTCTTCATTTCCATACCTCCTTGATATAGTCTTGTACATTATACATATTATTTACACACAAATCATATTTTTCCTTGGCCATTTCTTTGCTCCAATTGTTTTCCGGCACCATGATCGTAAAACAACCAGCTGCTTTGGCGGCAAAGACGCCATTGGGACTATCTTCCACTACGATACACTGATTAGCCGCCACATGCAATTGTCGTACTGCCTCTACAAACACATCGGGATACGGCTTGCCTCTTGGCACATCCATGCCCGAAACCAAGACAGAAAAATAAGGATCCAGCCCTACAGCTTTTAAATTCTTTTGGATCAACGATAAAGGGCCACCACTGGCGCAGGCACAAGGAATGCCTTGGTCTTGTAGCATCTGCAACAAAGCTTGCACCCCAGGTTTCTGATCCATTCGGCTTTCCATTTGGTCTTCGGCATATTTCATGACAATATCCATAAACAAAGCGGCATCGATATGAGGACAAACCCGATGAAGACTGGCCACTTGATCATGACCAGAACGACCATAGATGGCTCGTTTCATTTGTTCGGTCAATGGTATGCCCAAATGATGAGCAGCTACTTGCCATCCTTGTCGATAATATTTTTCGGTATCTAATAAGGTGCCATCTTTATCAAAGATCACTGCTTGAAAATGTCCCATATTGGTTCTCCTATCATATATTCTGGTTGAACAATATTAAAATTATGCAAAATGGTTGCTCCCACATCACCAAACGATCCCGTTGGCAAGGTTTCATGTCGATGAAGCTGTAAAGAATAACACAAACAAGGTACATTCTCTCGGGTATGATCGGTTCCTTGCCAAGTAGGATCATTACCATGATCGGCCGTAAGGATCAATAAGTCATCCGTTCGCATCCGTTTAAGAAATGCGCCAAGTAGAACATCAAAACGTTCCAATTCATGGCCATAGCCTGCTACATTGCGGCGATGTCCCCATTTGGCATCAAAATCCACCAGATTCGTAAAGCACAGTCCCTGAAAATCTTTTTCTTGCATAGCTATGGTTTGTTTCATCCCATGAACGGAACTGGTCGAATGATAGCTTTCCGAAATCCCGTGTCCCGAAAAAATGTCGCTGATCTTACCAATGCCAATCGTATAAGGCAAAAAGTCTAAAACGGTCGGACGAATCGGGGCCAGGGCCAGATCTTTTCGATGATCCGTACGTATATATTGTCCCTGCCGAATAATATATGGTCGAGCAATGACGCGGCCTACTTTCCATGGAGGCTACATCGTCAGTTTTCGAGCAATCGTACATACACGATACAATTCCTCTAAGCCAAGGATTTCTTCATTGCCACAAATTTGGAGGACCGAATCCGCCGAAGTATAGAGGATTAATGTTTTTCCTTGGGTCTGTGTTTCCACATGCCCTAATTCGGATAAGATCTGCGTACCTGAAGCGGCTTTGTTGCCAATAAAAGTATGTTGCGTTTCCCCTTCCAGTTCCTGGATCAAATCTTGGGGAAACGATGAAAACACTTGAAAAGGGACATCGACAGGTACCCCCATCAATTCCCAATGTCCCGATAAGGTATCTTTACTGGGGCCTTGTTCGGCCAATCGAAGTGCAATGCCTTGATGGGCTTGGGGTGTATATAAGGCATCCAAACCTAATTTTCGCAAATGAGGAAGGTGTAGAGACATATGGGCTTGAATGTGTCCATACGTGTCTGCCCCTTGATCACCAAATGCCTTTGCATCTTGGGCTTGACCGACGCCAAAAGAATCCAAAACGATGGTAAATATTCGCTGATATCGCATATCACTAGTTTAACACACTTTATTTTGGCATTAGATATAAACTGTCCTATAATATTTATATCATTAGAAAGAGGACATATATGAGTATCCATAATTTTAACAAGGTCTTGGTTGCCAATCGTGGAGAAATTGCCATTCGTATCTTTCGTGCATGTTACGATCTTGGCATCCATACCGTAGCCATGTACTCCAAAGAAGACATCAACTCACAATTCCGTATTCGTGCGGATGAAGCGTATCTCATTGGTGAAAATGATAGTCCGGTTGGTGCCTATCTCGACATTCCTGCCATCATTCGTTTAGCGAAACGCCGTGGGGTCGATGCCATCCATCCTGGTTATGGTTTTTTAAGTGAAAATGCGGAATTTGCGAAAGCCTGTGAAGATGCGGGCATAGTATTTATTGGTCCACCCAGTGATATCTTAGCGAAGATGGGCGATAAATTAAATGCCAAAGAAATCGCTATCCAAGCGGGCGTACCCATCATTCCGGGTTCGACCAAGCCACTAAAAGATGCGGATGAAGCCTTATCTATGGCCAAATCCTTTGGTTTTCCAATCATCTTAAAAGCGGCTGCCGGTGGTGGTGGCCGTGGTATGCGTCGATGTGACAAACCAGAAGAAGTTAAGCCAGCGTTTGAATTGGTGAAGGCGGAAGCACAAAAAGCGTTTGGGAACGATGATATTTTTATTGAAAAATTCTTGGTCAATCCCAAACATATTGAGGTCCAGATCCTTGCCGACCAAAATGGTCATACCTATCATATCTTAGAACGGGATTGTTCGTTGCAGCGTCGTTACCAAAAAGTCATTGAATTTGCACCGGCCTGGTCGGTGGATGAGACCGTCTTAAACAAGATTCGCGCCGATGCCGTACGTATTGCGAAAACGGTTGGCTATGTGAATGCCGGAACCGAAGAATTCTTGGTCGATGCCCAAGGCAATTACTACTTTATCGAAATGAATCCCCGTATCCAGGTAGAACATACGGTTACCGAATGTGTGACTGGTATTGATTTAGTGCGGGCCCAGATCTTGATTGCGGAAGGTCGTTCCTTAAATATTCCTGAAATCGGAATTTCCAAACAATCCGATGTCAAAGCGCGAAATTATGCGATCCAATGTCGGGTAACGACGGAAGATCCACAAAACAACTTTGCCCCAGATCATGGCAAGATCATTGCCTATCGTACAGGTGGTGGTTTTGGGGTGCGTCTGGATGGTGGAAATGCCACGACCGGTACCGTGATCTCCCCTTATTATGATTCCTTATTAGTCAAAGTCACGGCTTTTGATAACACGTTTGAGGGGGCTTGTCATCGGGCTTTACGTGCCATTAGTGAAGTGCATGTTCGTGGTGTCAAGACCAATATTCCTTTTATTTCAAATATTTTGACGCATCCAACTTTTATGGCGGGCCAATGTTCAACCAAGTTCATTGACAATACACCCGAATTATTTGATGTGGTTGGTTCCAAAGACCGGGCTACGCGTATTTTGCGTTATATTGCCAATATCCAAGTCAGTGCTCCCAATGCCGAACGAAAACAATACGATAAACCGCGTTTTCCCAAACATACGGGCGATCCAGAACCAGGTTTGAAACAAAAATTGGATCAACTTGGACCAACGGATTTTTCCAAGTGGGTACGTAATCAAAAGAAATTATTGATCACCGATACGACCATGCGGGATGCTCATCAAAGCTTGTTGTCGACGCGCATGCGTACGCGCGATATGATCTTGGCAGCCCCAGGTACAGCTGAAATTTTAAAAGATTGTTTCTCCTTGGAAATGTGGGGTGGTGCCACTTTTGATGTGGCCTTCCGTTTCTTACATGAAAATCCATGGGAACGTTTGACCTTGTTGCGATCGGTCATTCCTAATATTCCTTTCCAAATGTTGTTGCGTGGTAGTTCTTGTGTGGGTTATGCCAATTATCCAGACAATGTCGTGCGTGAATTTGTACATCAATGTGCCATCAATGGGATTGATATCTTCCGTATCTTTGATTCCTTGAACTATCTGCCGGGTATGGAAATTGCGATCGATGAAGTATTGAAACAAGGCAAATTCTGTGAAGGTACAATTTGTTATACGGGGGATATCTTAGATCCAAGCAACGATACCTTTACGTTGGATTACTACATCAAATTAGCGAAAGAATTAGAAAAACGTGGTGTGCATTCGATTGGCATCAAGGATATGGCTGGTTTATTGAAGCCTTATGCCGCCAAAGAATTGGTACATGCTTTGCGAAATGAAGTATCCTTACCGATCCATCTGCATACCCATGATACATCGGGCAACCAAGTGGCTACCTATTTGATGGCGGCCGAAGCTGGTGTGGATATCGTGGATACTGCCGTTGCTTCGATGGCAGGCATGACTTCACAACCATCCATGAATGCGATCGTTGCCGCTTTGCATGGCCAAGATCGAGATACCGAATTTGATTTGGATCGGATTGAAGAATTATCCAATTACTATGCCGATGTGCGTTTGCGCTATGAAAAATTTGATCATGGCCTTAAGACAACGGATACGGATATTTATAAATATGAAATTCCTGGTGGTCAATATACCAATTTACGACCACAAGTCAATTCCTTGGGCTTGAGCTCTCGTTTTGAAGATGTCAAAAAAATGTATAAAGTGGTCGATACGATGTTAGGTGGTATCACCAAGGTCACTCCTTCCAGCAAGATGGTTGGAGATATGGCTATTTTCATGGTCCAAAACGATTTGACACCGGAAAACATTTTAGAAAAGGGAGAACACTTGAATTTCCCGGATTCGGTCATTGATTATTTCAAAGGCTTGATGGGACAACCGCCACATGGTTTCCCAAAGAATCTGCAAAAAGTGGTATTAAAAGGACAAGAACCTATTACTTGTCGTCCTGGAAAGTTATTGCCACCAGCCGATTTTGAAAAAGCCAAAAAAGAAGTGGCTGTATTGTGTCCACATCCTTTCAATATGCGTCAAGTTATTTCATATATCATGTATCCAAAAGTTGTCAAAGAATATTGGAAACACGAAGTGGAATATGGTTATTTGATGCATATGGGATCCCATGTCTTCTTTAATGGTCTAGCCAAAGGAGAACGCAACTTGATCACCATTGATGAAGGAAAGACCTTGGTCATTCGTTTTATCGAATTGGGTGATATCAACGAAGAAGATGGAACGCGTAATGTGATCTTTGAGTTGAACGGTCAACGCCGTGTCATTGCGGTACCCGATCCACATGTGCATGTAGAAGGCAAAGAGACCAAGATGGTCGATCCTCAAGATAAATCACAGGCTGGTGCTTCCATTCCAGGTCTTGTCACCAAGATCAATGTGAAAGTTGGAGATGAAGTCCAAGAAAATGATAGTTTAGGTATCATTGAGGCCATGAAGATGGAAACAGCCGTGGTAGCCCGGATGCATGGTACCGTCAAAGACATCTTGGCCAAAGAAGGAGACACTGTCAAAGCAGGGCAATTATTGTTTACATTAGACGTGAAGTGACTGTTTCCTTTTCCCATTCCCCGTGTTAGAATAGCTAATTGTTAAAGCAGAAGAAGGATGGATACTATGACAGTAGCAATCATGACAGATAATGAATCCGGTATTTTTCCTGAAGAAGGAAAGAAGCTGGGTGTATACATTTTACGTATGCCTTTTTTCCTGGATGGAAAACAATATTACGAAAATGAAACCATCACCGCCCAGGAATTCTTCGAGCGTATGGAAAACGATCCCAACATGGAATTTTCAACCTCGATGCCACCGGCCGGTGAGGTATTATCCATGTGGAAAGAAGCGTTACAGACGCATGATGAAGTCGTATACATTCCCATGTCGAGTGGTTTATCGAGTTCGTGTGAGACCGCTACATTATTAGCACAACAATTCGATGGCAAAGTACAAGTAGTGAATAACCAAAGAATTTCATTAACGCAACGTCAATCGGTTTATGATGCGATGACCCTTCGTGATCAAGGGAAATCAGCCAAAGAAATCAAAGAAATCTTAGAAGCGGAAAAATTTAATTCCAGCATCTATATCATGGTTGGTAGTTTGGATTATCTAAAGCGTGGTGGCCGTGTCACCTCGGCTGCGGCTTTATTGGGTGGTCTATTACGCATTCGACCGGTCCTACAAATACAGGGCGAAAAATTGGATGCGTTTGCAAAAGCCCGGAGCTTAAAAGCAGCCAAAAAAATCATGTTTAATGCGTTGCATTCCGATCTTGATACACGTTTTAAACCATTTGTGGATAAAAAGGAAATAGAAGTCTATATTTCTTATACCCATGGTCAGCCGGAACAAGTCAAACAATGGTTTGAGGAAGTCAAAGCCGAATTCCCTCAATTTCATGTTACCAAAGATCCTTTGTCTTTAAGTATTTCTTGTCATACGGGTCCTGGTTGTCTTGGGATTGGATGTGCACGAAGAGTCGTATGAAAATACGGCTTTTTCTTTTGAAAAGAAAAAAGATGGATCTTTTACCCATCTTTGTGTTTGATATAGATTCGAATGGAAGCTTCTTGACAACATTGAAAATGATTCTTTTCCAGTACCCGACAACTGGCGACATTGGCCCGATAGACTCGACCCATAATTTTTGTGATATCCAATTGTTCAAAGGCAATCTTACAGATTTGTTTACATGCCTTGGTCATGATGCCATGATTTTGAAAGTTTTCCATCAAGCAATATTGAATTTCACCTATGGTTGGATCCTCTTCCTTTTTGGTGACACAAATATGACCGACCTGCTGTCCATCAACGATCACGATACGATAGATACCATTTTCGCCTTCTTTTTTTTGTACCGACTGCAACCACCAATGCGCAATGATTTCCGGGTACGGATAAGGGATGGTCTCTCCCATATAAGTATGATCGACATGATCCAATATGTTGGTGATGATATGGCTATCTGTTAGATGCCAATATCCTAATTCTAAAACCATAGGTACTGCTTCTTTCAAATGTATTGTATCATTGAAAGCGTTTTTTTACTGCACATTTTATGTTATTTTATTAGTGTATGAAACCAGAAGAAGAACAACAATTGATACAAATTGCGCAAATGTATTATATGGAAAACAAAACGCAATCCCAAATCGCAAAAGAACTTCATATTCATCGAAGTACGATTTCTCGTTTACTCAAATTATCTCGTCAAGAGGGGATTGTGGATATCACGATCCATGGTCTCCATGATCAGAATTTTCCTTTAGAGAAGCGTTTAAAAGAACGATACCAATTGAAATATGTCGGTGTCGTCACTTGTGCAGAAGGATTGACTCGTGATCAAAGATCCATTGTTTTAGCGAATAAAGCCAATGCCTTTTTTCAAACGATTTTAGATGATCATATGGTCTTAGGATTTGCGTGGGGAGCCACCCTTCGTGAAGTAGCCAATCATTTGACCAATCCAGCCCATCATACACCGTTAATGTGTGTGCCTTTAATGGGTGGAAGTTCCGGTCGCATTCGCAGTGATTATCATGTCAATGCCGTAGCTTATGAAGCCAGTCGAAATCTGGATTGTGGTGCCATCTTGATCGATGCGCCCGCCTATGTAGAGTCTGCCGATCTAAAAGATCGGTTTATGCATAGCGATTTTATGCAGTCGATCACCGAATATTGGCATAAAGTAGATATTGCCTTCTTAGGCATTGGATCGCCCAAAGTGACCATGAATAAATGGCGGTATTTCTATGGCAATGATTTCTTTAAAGAAGTGGAACATGGCAAAGTGGCTGGAGATATTGCTGGTCATTATTTTGATATCTATGGCACCTATCTATCCGATACATTGGATACGCATTTGATCAGCATTGATAAGAAAGGTCTGGCGCGTATTCCTTATCGCATTGGCATTGCCGAATCTTTAGAAAAAGTCGATGCCATTCGTGGTGTTTTACGTGGTCGATACATCAATTGTTTGATCACCACGCAAGAAACCGCAAAAGCTCTTCTCAATTCGGTGGACTTATAATACACTTTACATATGTCTTGGTATGAAAAAAAATATATCTATTTAAAAAACCATCCAACCCTTTCTTCCTGCATTCTTTTTTTGTCTACGTGGCTCACTCGTTTGGTGTATGTCAGTTATGGCCTCTTATGCATCTATGCATGCACCCATCAATTATGGAAATGCATAGGGGTACCTGCCATTGGTTTTGGCTTGGAAACTGGACTTCGCGCTACTTTGAATCAACCCCGACCCTATGAAATCATGGATTTTCCAACCCTTCAACCCAAAGCGACCAAGGGCAAAAGTTTTCCAAGTCGTCATTGTTTCAGTGTGGCCATCATTAGTATGGCCATGGCTTCTGTCAACATTTGGCTTGGTGCATGGTTTATGCTCTTTACCTTGTTGCTGATGATATGTCGGGTATGTATTGGTGTGCATTGGATCAAAGATGTCGTCGTTGGGGCATTATTGGGTTGGCTTTGTGGGTGGATTGGTTTTTTCCTTCTCTAGAGATAAGAAAAGCGATGTCAACGCATCGCTTTTTGTTTACCAGGCACCGCCGCCACCGCCACCGGCACCGCCACCAGAAAAGCCACCAAAACTGCCCGAACTCGAACCAGCTTGTGCAGCTGCTTGGGCGGCATTATAACTTTTCACCGAGTCATTGACTGGGGTCTGAATACCATGATCCATCATGGAATAGAAATACATCGTATTCCATAGTGTCGGATCACTGCCTACATACCAGTCTGGCTGTGGAATCTCGATGCTCGTAAATTTCTTAGCCCATGTTTGCGCCAAACCAAAAACCATCGCATATGGAATCACATCATAGAAATAATTCGGATTTTCTGCCGATAACTTTTCCAATTGATCCACTTCTGCTTTTTGGATAAAATCTTTTAATCCCATCAATGGTCCGGCTTTTTCTTTCCAATACGTGCTCATCTTCTGCATTCGATAAGAAAAGAAAAGACTTAGATAGCTCAATATTGATAAACCATACAAAAGCCATCCCGGTAGGATCTGATCCGTTTTTGTTCCTTGTTGATACAAAAAGAACAACCATGCACCCAAAGCAATCAAGCTCAATAAGAGTTTCCATGGACGATGATGCTGTTTATCAAACGATTCTTTGATATTTTTGTTTAAACAAATGGCACAAATCACAAACAGGATCACAAAGAATACAGCCATGTACCAATGATAGAAATAACCTATATACGAAGAGGTCAAAAGCGCGATCGCAAATAGGATCAAACCAACAAGACTGAGATATTCAAAAGAATCGGTTTCTTCGAGTTTACGCTCATCCAAGAAGGATTGATGCAGCGCTTCTTTGGCAGCAATAAACTTTTCTCCAAACTTCTTATTCATATGCGTGAAATCACAGGACTTGTTTTTCTTAAACATCGCTTTAAACAACATCGTTTGATACGACGCAGAAGATGGAGGTAATGCATCCACTTTGGCATGAACAATGATGTGTGGTTTTTTCTTGGCGGTGGATTTGTCTTCAATTTCTACATAGCCTTTCTTTGCCCAATAAGGGACCAAAGCCATCATATCCACATCATCGGCCTGGCCATCCACGATATAGCCAACTGCCGATGGATCTAGATCATCGGGTGGATCGAAGGTAATGATAGGGGTCACCGGATCATCATGATCTTGGAGTTCTTTGATCAAAACCAAGATCAATAGAATGGCAGCTACAATGGCACATAGCCAAGACAGCCAAGTAGATCGTTGATACGCATCCACAAAATAATTCGAGCGCAATCGAGTCAGGATCGTTATGGCGGATCCCGAAGATAAATGATCCACTGTACCTGTAATTCCCTTTTTCGTCACTTGGTAGTCCACTTGGGCAGCATTGCTTGTTTGTCCGCTTGGGCCACTAAACAAATGGAATCCATTCACTTCGTTTTGGGTCAATGGCTTTTCAAATTGGATATCAAAGGAGACATGATTGATATCACAAGCCCAATCGGGACCAATCAGTGAATAGTACATAAAATCATAATCCGGACGATAATCCTTTGGCAGGACCAGTGTGTATTGGATCGTATAGGTCTTTGATCCACTCACATACGTATCGGCATCTCCAATTTTGATTTGATAGGTTCCATCTTCACTGGATGTTTCATATGCAGCACCAGACACCGAAACGTTCTTTACCTGTATGGCATACGTATCAACTTGTCCCGTCTTGGCTTCGTCATCTTTATAGCCTACATAATATTTTTCCGGAATATATTGATAGATGCCATGTTTGGGTTCCAAAAAATTAACTTGAACCGTTTCGGTTTGCGTAATGGTGTTGTTTTTATGATACGTAGCATTGATCTTAAAATTTTCGATATAGTAATCTGCCGTGCTGGCTTTGGCAGGTGTAAAACTAGCTCCCAGACAAAGAAGCAGGGCAAAGAGCCATTTAAAACTCGACCTTAACATTTTGGCGTTCGTTTTCATTATCGACCTCAAACATTTGGCGCTTTTCAAAATGGAACAGGCTCGCAATGATATTTGTCGGTATGGTCATGATTGCATCGTTGTATTCACGTACAACAGCATTGTAGTATTTACGGGCATTGGCAATGTCTTCTTCCACTTTTTTCAATTGGCCTTGTAGATCCATAAAGTTTTGATTAGCTTTTAAATCTGGATACGACTCAGCTACCGCAAATAAATTACGGATAGCTCCGCCAATGGCTCTTTCACTATCAAGAATTTCATGGGTGCCATGTGCACTGCCACGTTGCGCAATGACTTTTTCTAACGTGTCGGCTTCATGTTTGGCATATCCTTTCACCGTAGCTACTAAATTAGGAATTAAATCAAAACGTTTTTTTAGATACACATCCATCGTGGCATAGCTTTCATCCACTTTATTGCGCATGCGAATCAATTTATTGTAGGCAGAAATCGCAATCAAGACGATCAGCACAACAATAATCAAAATAATAATCCATGTCATAATACATAAATCCTTTCTTTTTTCCATTTTAACATATCAAAGTAAAACTTAATATATTTTGTATAAACACTAGAATTTTTGCCCCACTCTAAAGTTAAGTTAAGGTAGCCTGATTATGATAAGGTCATTCAAAGGAGGTAATAGTCAAGCGTTGGTTTTATTTACTAGGAAAATCCCTTTCTCTCTCTACAAAAATTCATATTGCTTAACTAGTAAATAAAACGATAGGAAGGAAAAAGATTCCTTCCTTTTTTAAATTGTATTTAGGGGTAAATGTCAAATTGTCTCTTTCCTTTTCTTTCTCTTAATCTTTCGTTTTTTAATTTCATTTAATGTACATTTTTTATGATAAGACCACTCAAGCAAGTTCTTGAGCAGGTATGCGAGTTGCCTTTTCTCTCCCTCTTAAACATCCAATGACTCGTATGCGAAATGGAAGGCCAACAACCTTCTTTTTTTATATTTTTTCAATCGTATTATTATCTTGAAGATAGACGATATCCCCAATTTTGACATCAAGGGTGCGATTGACTTCCTTGGTTTGTTTCGCTTTATTTTGAATGATGATATGATCATTGACTTCGATCACTTCCCATCCATCCGATGCCAGTTGATGATTGATCTTCTTATCTTTCTGATTGCCAATACAAATGCCTATGGCCAATTGGTCGATCCAACAACCAAAGGCAACCCCTAAACAAATTCCAATCGTGGCATACGCATCGGTATACTTTGTCGTTTTCATAATTTGCTTATATCATATGGAATTCAAATGAAATTAAAAGATTTGTAACATTTTATCGATGATGAAATATCTTATGGATCCGCAACAGCCAAACGCGAAATACATAGCGAAAATACCAATTGATATAGCCGCCAATCAATAGAATATAGATACACCAATAGAGCCAAAACAAGAAGATCACCAGCACCGATAAAGAGCCATAAATAATACTATAGGTGCTGATCTTGGTAAAAAAAGTAAACAGTTTGGTAAAAATAACCCAAGCCAATAACGTACAAATGGCTCCTGGAACTTGTTCAATCAGTGGTTGTTTTTCCATCGAGGCTAATTTATAGATCAAGCTTAAAATAAGGATACCACTTACAAAGATGATGATATAACGAAAATGATAAATGGTTTGAAATAAGATGGCAGGTCCGATCCAATGTTGACGAATCAAATGCATGATGTCATCACCAAATCCTAAAAGGATGATCATAAAAGCTAATAAAACGATCAACAACAAGGTGTATACGCAAGCCAATGCGCGCAAATAGAGATAACTGCGCTTGGTCTTCACATCGTACACAGCTTGTAGTCCACGCATGAGTTCCATCATGGCGCGTGAACAAGTAAACAACAAGATCAACAAAGAGACGGGAAAAATGGCACCGGACATATTGTAGGCTTCGGAGATCAAGGAAGCAATAAAACTCGTTGCATAGGTGGGAACAATGGATGTAAAAAAGGCCGTAAAATCCGTTTGATTGATACCCATGGTCGGAATAAATAACGAAAACAATACAAAAAGTGGGATACTGGAAAGCACGAGAAAAAAAGCAATGCTTCCGGCATACCCGGTGATGTTGCGTTTTTGCATTTCATCGGAAAATGAGCTGATAAATTGTATCAATGGTTTCAGCCGCATCAAAAATCGTTCCATATTATACTAAAATGTAATGTTCGGGTAAATCATCAATTTGTAAGCCTTTATCACAGATGACATGATCAATTTTGTTGGTCATGGAAAAACTACAAAATCCCTTAACGGATGCTTTCGAGGAATCCGTCAATAAAAAAGTCTTTGAACTTTGGGCCATAGCTACTTCTTTGATGGCCAATGTTTCCGATTCAGCGGTATACAACAAATCATTTTCCACATCAAAACCAGCCGATCCAATAAAGGCATAATCGAAATTAAACGTACACAGCATTCTTTGTGCCCATGGACCAACGATCATTTTATATTCTGGAATTTCGGTACCACCCAAACTGATCAATTCGGCTTTGCCACCTTCAAATGCATGTTCAATCAATACATTATTGGTCACGATCTTTATTTGAAGATGTTCAATACATTGCAACAAAGGGAGGATACTGGTACCGCCATCTAAAAAAATACAGTCACCATCATGAAGATAGGTTGCTGCTTTTTGACAAACGCGCAATTTTTGATTGTAGTGCACACTCAATCGATCCAACATCCTGGTTTCGTTGGTTGGCGATAAGATCGATGTGGTCCCTAATTCTTTGGCCCCACCATGCACACGTTTTAACATTTTCTTTTTATCCAATGTTTCCAAATCGCGACGAATGGTAACTTCTGTGACATGTAACTGTTGGGCTAATTCCTTTACTGTCACTGTTTTTTTCATGTGAACTTGTTCTAAGATCATATCATATCGTCGTTGTGCTAACATCTGTCTACCCTCTGTTTCTATGGTCTCATTATACACCACAATTAACGATAATTAACTAAATCTTTCACAATTTCACTGGCCATGATCAAACCCATGACACCTGGGGTAAATGCCATACTGCCCGGCACATGTTTTTTGGCTACATTTTCTTCACATGGCAATTTTGGTTGCATTGGCTTTTCTTTGGAGTAAACCACCTTTACATGCTGGATATGTCGTTTCTTTAATTCTCTTCGCATCACTTTCGCTAACGGACAATAGCTGGTTTGATAGATATCGGCCACTTCCATTTTAGCTGGATCGATCTTATTGCCCGCTCCCATGGCACTAATGATGGGAACTTGATGTGCTTTTGCTTGCAAGATGATCTCAATTTTTGCCGTGACGGTATCCACGCAATCCACTACATAGTCGTATTGTGAAAAATCAAAGGAATCACTCGTTTCGGGTAGGTAGAAACAAGCCTGTTTGGTGACTTCGATTTCCGGATTGATCGCATGGATTCGTTGTTCCATCACATCCACTTTCAATTGCCCAATCGTATCTTCCAAAGCAATGATTTGGCGATTGATATTGGTGATGCTTACCGTATCGTTATCAATGATATCCAAACGGCCAATGCCGGAGCGTGCCAGAGCTTCTACAACATAGCCACCTACTCCACCAATCCCAAATACCGCAACATGGGCTTGTTTTAGGGTTTCCATGGCTTCTTTTCCAAGTAACATTTCGGTTCTTGCATATCGATTCATGGTAGTATCATAACACAAAAAACCGGTCAATTTCTCAACCGGTTCAATCAATCTGAATTTCTCTTGGTTTTTCTTGATCTTCTGTACGTTTATCTGGAAAAATGATCGTCAACATGCCATTTTCAAAATGAGCTTTGAAGTCGTCTTCATCATAGCCTTCTCCCACATAATATCGGCGGGAACAATGGTTGGAACGTTCCTGATGGATCATCGTTCCATGGGTATCCGTTTTCTGTTCTTGTTTCTTTTTATTGGCTTTGATGTACAAATAATCATTGACCAATTCCGCTTTGATTTCGTCTTTTTCAAATCCGGGAATTTCCACTTTCATGATAAAATTTCCATCTTTTTCAACAATATCCGTTTTCATGTTATTGGATTCGTGGAAAATATCCCAATCATTCCAATTATGATGTTCTCGTTTCATCTGTTTATCTCCTTACCTATAGAAAAGGCGGTCGATTCCTCGACCGTCGATTTTGATCATATTGCTAGATTCCGATCTTTCGGGTCGGCGACCGTTAGGAAAGCGTTCCTTCTATAAATTGTCTAGTGGATCTCAATTTGTTTGGTTTCACTACGCTGCGCAGCGCTTATGCAAGGGAATGTGATCGTTAATTCTCCATTCTTGTAGCTTGCTTTGAAATCGTCCTGTTTGTAGCCATCGCCTACATAGAATCGACGTGCACAATGATTGCCACAACGCTCCTGACGAATGATGGTTCCTTTATCGTCTTTCTCATTGGTTTCGCTGGTCTTATCTGCCTGTACGCAAAGATAACCATTGACCCATTCAATTTGGATGTCCTTCTTATCAAAGCCAGGTACTTCCATCTTCATTTCGTAATGGTCGTCTTTCTTGATCACATCGGTTTTCATCGATGTCCGATCATTGAAGAAGTTAGCATCCCAATCATCAAATACATGTGGAAATTCTGGAAAATCCTTCCAATTTCTGAGTTCACGTTTCATGATATCGCCTCCCAAGTTTTCAATTCAGAAACATGAATTGATCTCGGATAGGAACGAGATATCTTTGATCGTTTTGGTATCCTATTTCTATCTTCAATTCTGTTATAGCACTAGTTTTTAGCACTGTCAACACTTAAGTGCTAAAATGTTGTTTCAAATTCCTTCCATGGCATGGTAGCCGGTTTGCCTTCATTGATCACACCATCCATATGGATCAATAAAGGAAATTCCGCTTCTTTATGCAACGTTTTGATGGCGCGTGCCACACGACTCGCAATCACTACAGACTCTAATGTTTCTCCTTGTAGTTTTTCCATGGCTTGCTCCAAGCTATAACCTTCTCCTAAAAGAATTCCAATCTTGCGGGAACGACCCCCAAACACCGTCACATATAAATCACCAATCCCAACCATGGAACTTTCCAATTGGCCACCAGCTACTACGATCAACCGTTCCATTTCGCGAACGGCTTGACCAAAAGCAGCAGCTTGCGCATTGTAGTTGCCTGTGTCTTTTCCGCCTTGTAAACCAATCGTCAAAGCAACGCCCAAGGCATAGCCATTCTTTAAGGCCACTGCGGTTTCTACCCCCGCTACATCCGTTGATAACGAAATATGATAGTAGGATGTTTCAAATAACGAACGTAGCCACACCAGATCTTTTTTATTCTTGCCACAATACGTGACACAAGATGGTTCATGATCTGCAAGTTCTCGCGTAACGCAAGGTCCGCCAATCGCATTAATGGATAGTCCGGGCGCTTTTTGTTGCCAATACGCTGGAAATGTTAAAAGTGCGCCATTGGGTTGGTCCAACAACCCTTTTGTGACCGATAAGATCCGTGCTTTTGGGGGAATTTTCGGTAATACCTTTTCGGTAAACCAATCCACGCCAAAACTGGATACCCCACATACCACGACATCGGCCCCTTCTAAAGCCACGTCTACGTCTTCTACTTGATAATAAGTAATGCCTGTGTGTAGTACGCGTTTTAAACGCATATGATAATTGTCTTTTTGGAGTTGATCGATGATGGCTCGATCCAATGGTGTACCTACCATGCGAATGGTATGGCCATTCTCAAATGCGGAAAATGTCAAGCCACTGGCCATCACACCCGCACCGATATATGTAATTGTTGTCATGTTTCACACCTCTTTCTGAATATATTATAATGAAGGCAGAAACAAAAACGTGCCCAGCATGTCAATATACGATGAAAGGATTCCCAATATGATCATCCCTATGAGTCCGGCTTTACTGGAAGAATTATCCTCATCTGAAAAGCGTGTCATTGATTTTATCAATGTCCATGAAACCAAAATTCCCACTTTATCGATCAATGAAATTGCGGAGCAAACCTATACTTCTTCTTCCACGGTTTCTCGCGCAATCCAAAAGGCTGGCTTTTCCGGCATTGCCCAACTGAAATTCAAGATCAGTGAGCCCCAACAGAGAAACACACCCCTTGCTCATGAGATCTTAGCCAAGTGTTATCGAGAAAGTGTAGAAACCATCCAACATCTTTCGGTATCTGATATTCGAAAAGTTGTTCAAGCCATTCAAAAAAGCCCACGTATCTTTGTGTTTGCGAAAGGTCTTTCGACCTATTGTGGCATGGAGTTTTGTCATTATTTAGAAATCTTAGGCTACCATGCCATCTTGGTGGATGATTCTGTGCTCTTGCTCAACATCAAACAACGCATTCAACCAACCGATCTGGCCATTTTTTTAACGTTGCAGAATACCTCTTCCGAAATAGCCATTGCGGCTAGTCAATGTCAAAAAGTCGGTACACCCATTGTTGTTTGTTGCGGCAAAAAAGATACGGTCCTTTATGATCTGGCCGATTGGTATTTTCTCGTGCATACCGAAAAAGTCATCGATGATAGCTATTATCCTTTTTTTAGTCGCCTTCCTTTATCGATCTTTACACGTATCTTGATTGAATTCTTATATCATGCTACGACTTCACAACCACAGCCAAACCGCCCAAAGCACTCTCTTTCAGTTCGATAGGTAATTTCTTACCCGTAAGATTCATGGTCTTAACGACCATATCAAAACTCACTCGATTCTTTTTGACATTGCGCAAATATTTAGCTAGGCGAGCCGCATCTAAACTTCGTTGGGCTGCCACGGCATTGCGTTCAATACATGGAATCATCACATACCCACCAACGGGATCACAAGTCAATCCGAGATGGTGTTCCAAACCAATTTCTGCTGCACATTCGATTTGTTCGTTGGTCTGCATTTCTAAACTGGCCACAAAGGCGGCGCCCATGGCACAAGCAGCACCAACTTCGGCTTGGCAACCCCCTTCCGCACCCGATATGGTCGCATTTTCTTGGATCAAACAACCAATCAATCCCGCTACTTTTAGAGCTTGGAGGATATGTCTTTTTTTATATCCTTGGTCTTTATAACTATGATAAACCAAGGCAGGTAATACCCCGGCACTGCCCATGGTTGGAGCCGTAACGACCAAATGACCACTCGCATTTTGTTCGCTAGCAGCATAGGCATAACTTGAAAGCAATAAGAAATTACGATCTTCTTGGGTATCACAACTGGATGCCGATTGATACAAGGCATGCGCGATCCGGTCCAATTGTAAAGCACCTGGCAATTTTCCTGTTGTTTTTAGGCCTTTTGTGACACAATGGATCATCGCTTTAAAGATCTTTTCCATATAGGGATTGATCTTCTCTTCAAATTCATCCACATATTCATCCAATCGAATGTGATGTTGGCTACAATAGCTTTGAATTTCATCCATGGAATGATGGATATATGGCGCTTCCATGGTGTGATTGGCTTGCCCATCAATAGTGATCATGCCACCCCCAATGGATTCAAATGTATGTTTTCCTAAACTATGAACGGCATCAAAGGCTTCAATGGTCATCGTATTGGGATGTGGATATTCTGTTTTATAGTCAAATCGAATCGTACAATGCTTCAATGTTTTGCGAATGATTTGATCCGTCAAATGGCCTTTGCCCGTAAAAGCCAGCGAGCCAAATAAAACCGTTTCAAATTGGGTCGCTTCTGGATAGGTTTCCAACATATATTGACATGCACGCATCGGACCAAATGTATGCGAACTACTCGGTCCAGGTCCAATCTTAAATAATTCTTTTACACTTTCCATAAACAAGTTCCTCTTTTTGTATATATATTATACACATATATGGTAAAATACGACTATGGAAATCACAATGCAAGAATTGAAACAAATGAAGAATTATCTTTTGATCGATATACGCGACCAAGAACAAACGCAAAAGAATCCGCTTGAAGGAAGCATCGCATTATCATCCGAAGAAATCGAACACAAAGAATTTGAAAAAAAGACACCCCTTGTCGTCGTGTGCGAACAGGGACAATTAAGTATACCGGTAGTGGCTGCTTTGCGCGCAAAAGGATACGAAGCTTATTCGCTACAAGGTGGCTATGTATCGTTTGTGATGGAACAACTCAAACAAAAACGAAGTGATGATTTTTGTCGTCAAGTGGAACGCAGCATCATCAAAACATATCGCAAAAAGATCTGGTCGAAGTTCACCAAAGCAATCAAAACGTATGAACTGGTCCAAGAAGGCGATTCCATTGCCGTTTGTATTTCCGGTGGAAAAGACTCCATGTTGATGGCCAAATGTTTTCAAGAGTTACATAAGCATGGCCCAATCCATTTTGATGTGAAATATATCGTGATGGATCCAGGGTATTCGCCTGCCAATCGCCATGTCATTGAAGAAAATGCGAAAAAGTTACAAATCCCCATTCAGATCTTTACTTCGGATATTTTTGAAAATGTCTTCCATATTGAAAAGAATCCTTGTTACATTTGTGCACGCATGCGTCGAGGGCATTTGTATAACTATGCCAAACAGTTGGGATGCAATAAGATTGCCTTAGGTCATCATTATGATGATGTGATTGAAACCATTTTGATGTCGATGCTCTATGGTGGACAGATCCAAACGATGATGCCTAAGTTACATTCCAATCATTTTGAAGGCATGGAAGTCATTCGTCCGTTGTATCTGATCCATGAAGATGATATCAAGGCATGGGCAAAGCACAATGATCTCTATTTTATTCAATGTGCTTGTAAATTCACCGATACTTGTAGCAGTGAAGCTTGTCTGACTCGTCCAAAATCAAAGCGAATGGAAGTCAAACAATTGATTCGCCAAATGAAACAGACCAATCCATTTGTGGAACAAAATATCTTTAAGAGCGTAGAGAATGTCAGTTTGAAAACCATCATCGCGTATAAAGAGGATGATAAAAAACATCATTTCTTGGATGATTATGATCAATAAAAAAAACCGGAATATCAGACATTTGTATGTCCAATATTTCGGTTTCGTTTTTTAATCCCAAGGATGTAAGACAACTTTGATAGCTTCTCCGGTCTTGGTCAGTTCAATTCCATGATTGATCTCATCCAATGGAAGAATATGCGTAATGAATTTTTCAGCTGGGAAATTCGGTGAAGTAGCCAAATGGAAAGCACGCTTGGATTGATCATACGATGCCCCGAAATGTCCTTTGATCCAAATGTTGTTGTAGTGGATCAAGTTTGTATCCAATTCCGTCTTTGATCCTTTTGGTACACCACCGAAGAACACAACCAAGCCACCTTTTTTAACCATATATAGAGATTGGGCTTGTGTAGCATTGGCCGGTGTTGCTGAAATGACTTTATCGGCACCTTTGCCATTTGTCAATTCTAATACCCGATTGATCGCATATTGCGGATCATCCAGTTTACTTACGATGACTTCATCGACACCAAATTGTTTTGCCATTTCCAAACGATGTTCGTTCAAATCGATCATGATGATTTTTTGTGCACCACGAATCTTTGAAATTTGCGCCATGAAATCACCAATTGGACCAGCCCCGATGATCACAATGGTGTCGGCATATCCAACTTTCGCATTTTCTAAACAAGCAAATACTGATGTCAGTGGTTCACCTAAACTAGCCGCTTCATAAGAAACGCCATCGGGAATTTCATAAATACCACCATAATGGATCTTTTCGCCACTCACGGCAATATATTGAGCAAAGCCACCGGTTCCGGCCAATTTTGCCACATGTTCATTTTCACAATTTTCACTATGACCACTAATACAATTATCACATTCCATACAATAGGTACCTGGAAATAGGAACAAACGTTGACCCACATGATATTTGGTTTCTTCTGGACCTACTTCATCGACACATCCCACAATTTCATGGCCGTAGATAAATGGGTAGTTGCCTTTTCTGGAATCGGAAGTCAAATTACGAATATCCGATCCACACAGACCAACGGCCATGATCTTTAAGATCATACCATCTTTTGGACAAGCTGGTTTTTCGGTCATTTCTACCCGAATATCATTGGGACCATACATTAATGCTGCTTTCATTTTTGTCATATCTGTAATCTCCTTTGATTGTCTATCTATACTGTACTTAGAAAAATAATCCTTCACAAAAACACTATTTCCTCTCAAAAGAGGAAGATTCAAAGGATTCATTATTTACCATCAATTTCTTGTTTTATCGCAATTAAAAAAGCCTTGTAGAATATTATCTAAAGGTCTACAAGGCTAATCTACTTTATTATTATGAAAGATATAAATGTTACGAAAAGTTGACGCAAACTCAGATTGAGACAGAAGAGTTTCTACTTTGACAACACGTTTTGCACTTTTTCCAGATCTGCACGTAAAGCACGCAAATTTGGATCTAATGAATTATACATACTGACAAAATATGGATACAGAATATCATATATTTCTTCCCATTCAGGATCCGGTTCAATGACTTCATCTACTTTTACAATGGATTCAACTGCTTTCGTTAAATCTGGGAAAATTCCTAATTTGTGACCGACAATCAAAACATCACCCACTGGTACATCACCAGATTCTTCATTTAATAAATAGACAGGGCAATGCAACATGGACGCTTTGATCTTCGACCACGTTTTACTTTTGGCTCCGCCACCACAAATACGTAATGCATCACATCTTCCGCCAGATTCTTTGACTGTTTCTACTACATGACGCAGTGCATACGCTGTACCTTCAAATACAGAACGTATTAAATCGTCTTTAGACGTATCCATAGATAAACCGATAAACATGCCACGAGCATAATCATTCCATAAAGGAGCACGCTCCCCTAATAGATAAGGAAAGAAGAACAAACCATTTGAACCTGGACTTGTTTCTAATGATCTTTCATTCAGGTAATTATAGATGTTGGTTTTATTTTGTTCGCACATGATTTTTTCATTAATAGCATATGAATCAATAAACCATTTCAGAGCAGCTCCACTTGTTTGGATAGGTGCATCAAAGATCCAAGGAATTCCATCAATCGAACAAGGACGTGTCACTACAGGAACATCCAAAGAACTTTTTACTTCACTTCCAATAAAAACCAAAGATGTTGTGCCACTAGATTCTCCAGCCTCACCCAACTTTGATAGTCCTGTTGCATACATACTTGCCATCGCATCGCTACATCCCGCAACAACAGGAATACCTTCAGGTAATCCAGTTTCGAAAGAAGCTTGTTGGGTTACATATCCAATAATTTCATCGACAGGAACTGGTTTCGGTAAATATCGATCCAAATCAATGCCGATAATATCACCAATTTCTTTCGACCATTCCATCGTATTCATATCTAAACATTGTGTACGACTTGCTTGATCGATATCGGTTGTTTTTTGGCCTGTTAATTTAAAATTAATAAATGAACTCGCTTGTAGAAAACATTCTGTCTTTGCAAACAATTCCGGTTCATTTTCCTTAAACCACAATAATTTACATGGTAAGAAAGCTACAGAAGGTTGCCCTCCCACGGTATTGACAAAATGATCAAATCCCATTTTTACTAAAATTTGATACATTTGTCTAGCACTACGGCCATCTTGATAGGTCAAAGCGTTTCGTAAAGGTTGTCCATCTTTATCCAATGGCAACATGCTTACCGTATGAGAACTAATGGAAATTCCACAAATATTTTTAGCAACATGGATATCTATTTGACTCATTAAGGAATGAAAGATTTCTTTTGCTTGTTTCCACCATTCATTTGCATCTTGTTCATGCATGTTCGGACCCGGATTCAAGAAAGTACTCGGACGACTAGCTTCTGCCATTCGTTTTCCTTCTTCACTCATGATTATAGCCTTAATATTGGTCGTGCCACAATCCATTCCAATTAAATATCTTGTCATACCATCTCCTATACGCGTAAAGCCGAATAATAAGCTGTGCTCATTGCTTCATAAACTTTTCCTACTTTCGCGCAATCGCCAATAATGTAATATTCATCAACTAAATCGCTTAATGAATCCACTAAATGATAGTCAGGTCTAAATCCAAGAGCACAAACAACAGAATCGGCTTCTACCACAAATTCTTTGCCCTCATTATCTTCGACTAAAACGCCATCTTCAACAACGGCTTTTACTTTCGTGTTACACAAAACTTTTGCCGCATCATAAATTCTTGGTAATAAGCCACCACGATAGAAAGAATTGCATTCCATCGCAAGTTCGGGTTTCATTTCAATAATCGTTACTTCGTGTCCATCGTGATTCCATCCAATAGCGCCTTCGCTGCCAACAAGGCCACCACCCATAACAACAACTTTTTTTCCTAATTTTTCTGGATGGAGTTCGGCATCAATAGCCATGACCACTTTTTCACTTTCGTGCAAGCCTGGAATACGTGGTTTTAATTCTTTTGAGCCAACTGCCACAAAAATAGCATCCGGATCAAAATCTTTAACAAATTCTGGTGTTGCTTCTGTATTTAAACAAACTTCAACTTTATTTTTATAGATACGTTTTTCTAAGACTTTCGCTAATTTTCGATAATCTTCTTTAAAGTAAGCCGAACCAGCAGGAATCAAATTGCCACCTAAATGATCTTGTTTTTCTACCAAAGTAACATCATGGCCACGTTGGGCAGCGGTAATGGCTGCTTCCATACCAGCAGGCCCTCCACCAACAACCAATATTTTCTTCTTTTCTTGGGCTGGTTTTACGCCAAAACGATCTTGCATCTCTTCACCAATAATTGGATTGGCTGTGCATTTTACCATTTCTAGTTGACCGGTTGCACCAAAACATTCGTAACAACGTAAACAAGGCGTAATATCATCGGCTTGTCCGAGCAAGGCTTTCTTTGGCAAGTCTGGATCTGCTAAAGATTCACGAGCAATTTCAACCACATCGGCTTGTCCTGTCGCAATAATTTCTTCCATTTGTGATGGGTCTTGTAAAGAACCAACCGTCGCAATTGGAGTTTTTACATGTTTCTTGATTTCGGCAGCCAAATAAACATTCACGCCATGTGGATAGAATGCCGATGGATGGGTTCTTTGAAACATGGATGGATCTTCATGATTACCGCAAGATACATTGATCAAATCACATTTGCCATCAATCATTTTCGCAATTTCAATACAATCTTGTTGATTCAATCCGCCTTCTAAGAAATCATCCCCATTCATACGAACTTCAATTGGGAAAATAGGTCCACATTTTTTGCGAACATTTTCCAAAGATAAAAGAAAGAAACGTGCACGATTTTCTAAGGAACCACCAAATTCATCTGTTCTTTTATTCCATGATGGCGATAAAAATTGAGAAAATAACCATCCATGTGCGGCATGAACTTGAACCATGTCAAAGCCAACTTCTTTACACAATAAAGCTGCATCTCCAAATGATTCAATAATTTCATAAATCATTTCTCTTGGCATTTCTTTTACATGGCCTTGTGGCATTTCCATGTCACTTACGCCCCAAGCGATTCCTTCTTTTCCGTGATCTCCACCAACACTGGCAAGTCCTCCATACATACCGCCATGTGACAATTGAATATTTGCCAATGCACCCGCATTATGAATGGCACGCGTTGTTTCGGTCAAACCTTGACGAACTCCATAAGAATCCAATTGTAATTGTTTATTATGTGATTTTCCTGTTTTTGAATGTGGAATGGATTCTCCATAAGTAACAACCGCAGCACCACCCATTGCTTTTCTTTCTAAATACGCAATCATTTCTGGTGTCATATGACCCTCGGTCGTAATCATACTCGGGCTCGTTGGCGCACAAATGATTCGATTTTTCAATTTAATGTTTCCTAAGCGTAATGGCGAAAACAAATGTGGATACAATTCTTTTCCTTTATATTTGCAAATACCCATAAAATTAGTCCTCCTTACATTTCACAATTCTTACTTATAAGATAATTTGTAACCTCTTTCCTATCAAAACCTGCTTTTCCTCTTTGAAAAGGAAATATATAAAAATAAAAGAAAGTGCCCATTTTTGACACCTTCCCTCTTTTTACTATGCATCAATTGCTTGCTTATCTGTTATAGGAGATCGAATACATGTTAATAAACCAATAAGCAGCAATGCGATACCCGAAATAATAAATCGAAGTCGTATATCACTCCCAAAGATACCAGCCAATGGATTAATGACATACGCACTAATAAAACTACCTAAATTAAAAGAAGCAGATACAACCGCAATAGCCGATGAAGCTTGTACAGCGTTTACCATATTGGCCGCAAAGGAAACGCCTCCTGCATTTCGCATCGCAAAGCCAACTCCCATACATAAAGCGCCAATACAAACAATGATCAAATTTGTTGATAAGCCGACAATCATTGTGCCAACAGCAGATAATAATACCGCAATCCCTAAAGTAAAACGTTTAAAGCTTTTTACCATAAAGCCAAAAATCAAGCCGCTTAAAATCCCTGCTATTTGCATGATTGCAGAAACCGTTCCTGCTGTTTGTTCATTGCCAATTCCGTTACGATCCAAATACATAGCAATATTCGTATTAAATGTGGAAATAAAAATACCTGCTAATAAACAAAGAAAGCCAAAATAAATCAATTTTCCACTAATATAAAATCCCCCACTATTACTTTCGATTTTCGGGATTTCTCCTTTTGGGATACATGTAAACATCACCAATAAAATTGGTACTGTGATCAATAAAATCAAATATCCATTTTGCCAGCCAAAATTAGTCGTCAAGATGCCTGATCCTTTCGCAACAATAGCTCCACCTAAAGAAGCAAAGATGGCTTGATAACCCATGATTTTTGACTTTTCTAATCCGGTGAAATAATCCGCAATTAAGGAGGAACTAGTCACAACCACCAAGGAAAGACCACAACCAATCACAACACTAACCAGATATAACATCCATAATTGACTATGAAAAAAATGAGGTAAAATTCCTCCAATTAACATCAAAAATGTTCCTAAAATTGCTACATCCCTTTTTGTTAAAAAACGTTCAAAAAAAGGCTCAATCAACATCATTGGAAATGTAGATAAACTAATTATCGTCAAAACGATTTGAACAGAAGAATCACTGGCATCAGGAAATGATTTTCCAATTTCCGATAAAATTGGAGAAAATGCCGTATTGCAAGTAATTGTCAAAGACATCAATAAGATGCCTAAGACAATACCTGCTTTATTACGATTATTTTTCATGTATGGAATTATACTCGTTTCCAAATATATTTTCGATCTTCTCCTTTTAAATAGGCCAAGATCTCTTGAGACATCATTTCACCCGACCAGTTATCAACATCGGTAGTTAATCCGGCCATATGTGGTGTACAAACTACATTACGCATCTTCAACAATGGATGGTTGATTGGTACAGGTTCTTGCCAATATACATCCACAGCGGCTCCGGTAATGTCGCCATTTTGTAGGGCTTCGACAAAATCTCTTTGGTCAATGACAGCCGCACGTGCGGTATTGACGACATAGGCGGTTTTCTTCATCTTGGAGAACCAATCTTTATTGACAATACCTCGGGTAGAGTCCACAACTGGTAGATGAATACTTACGATATCCGCATCCGATAACATGGTATCGAGATCACATGCTTTGGCTCCTGTCGCTTCGATCTTTTCATCATCCAAATATGGATCATAGGCTAAGATTTCCATGCCAAAGGCTTGGGCACGTTTGGCAACTTCACGACCAATGGCACCAAAACCGGCAATACCTAATTTCTTTCCATATAATTCAAATCCAATTCCATAATCAGTAAATGGATGATGTTCATCCAAAGGACCAAAAGTAACATTTTTTACATCAGGTACATCATAGATATCTTCTTTTGCTGGACTTGTATGATCTCCTTTATGTAAACCTTCCGCCGAAATCGTGATTTTTCTTGCCATGGCAATCATGAGGCCAATGGTATACTCAGCAACCGCTACACGATTACGACCAGGTGTATATGACAACTGCAAGCCACGATCCATGATCGTTTTATTATCGACCGTAACGGGTGTTCCTTTGGCTACACCAATAAATTTCATACCTGAATCCGCCCAACCATTGATCGTATCTGTACCGGCATATTCATCGCCCAATACGACCAATTCATAGCCACGACATTCTTCTCTGGTTTGAGCTTCGGTTACATTTCCTTTTCCGTGCTTTAATTCACCAGCAATGGTAATGTCGCAATATTCTTCAATTTCTTGCATACGCTTTTCAGGTAAACGCGTACATAAGACCATTTTCTTTTTTGCCATTTTCGTCTCCTTAAAATGCTTTCTTTAAAATTTCAATAATTGTTTCTTTTGTTACATCTTGACGTGGATTAAAATGTAACGGACCTTCCTTTAATGCATCCGTTGCGATGATGTCAAAATCTGCTTCTGTGATCTTATGTTCCCTTCCTTGTTCATGAAGAGGTCGAATACCCATTTCTTTGACCATACGGCCTAATTCATTGGCTAGAGCAAATTTATCTTTTTCTTCATCACCGGTCAAAGATAAGTTGATGGCTTTGGCCATTTCAATCATTTCTTTTGGACATTTTTCTGCATTGAAAGCCGTAACATAAGGTAACACACATGCATTGGCCACGCCATGAGCTAGACCAAAATGAGCACTCAACGTATGTGCAATCGCATGTACCAATCCTAAATTGGCATTGGAGAAGCCAAATCCAACAACGATGCAACCTAACATCATCTTTTCACGCGCATCCATATCGTTGCCGTTTTCATATACTTTTGGTAGATTTTCATAGAAAATCTGTAAACCACGCAAAGAATTATACTTGGTTAAATATGTCGCTTCGTTAGAAATATAGCTTTCTACGGCATGGGTGATGGCATCCAGTCCCGTAGCGGCAGTGACTCCAGCTGGCACAGTACGGGTGAATTCAGGATCCGCAATCACTTTATCTGCTACGATCTTATTATCGATCACGACATATTTACGAACCGATTTGGTATCGACCAGGGCCGCTACATTGGTAATTTCACTGGATGTTCCGGCTGTAGTTGGAATCGCAATCAATGGATAAACGGGTTTTGGTACATTGCCAATGCCTTCATAATCCATAATGTTGCCGCCATTGCTTGTCAATACATTGATGGCTTTGGCCGTATCCATGCTCGATCCACCACCAACAGCGACAAAGGCATTGATATTATTTTCCTTTGCGATTGCATAACCAGCTTCTACGACTTCGTTGGTTGGATTGGGGATAACACCATCAAATTCAAATACGTTAAATTGGTTCGTATCGATTGCATCCACGACTTTATCGGCAATACCGACAGCTTTGACTCCTTTATCATAGACAACCAATACATTCGTGGCTCCAAATCCTTTTAAGATTCGTGAAATTTCTTGAATGGCATCTTTGCCAAAGGTGACATCACTCTTTACAAAAAATTCTTTTGCCATAGTGTATCCTCTAGACCGCTTGATCCGCGGCAATCAAAGCTTTCATCGCTTTTTCGCCTTCTTCTGGCATTGGTTCATAGGTTCCTAATAATTTCGCATAGAATGTGGTAACTGCCATTTCTTCGGTATATGTTGTAGCGGCCATAGCTGCCTTCATATCTTTACCACAACAGAACATACCATGGTTTTTGATCAATACAGCTCGACCATTATCTCCTAACGCCTCTACGACTTTTTCGGCAACATCGTTGCTACCTGGCATGGTGAATGGAACAATTCCAACAGGTGTAAATTCACATTGTGGTGGTGTAATTGGACGTAATTCTGGATTTTCACCCATGGCCATGATCGTTGCAAACATCGCATGAGTATGAACAGTTGCCTTTACATCTGGTCTTGCACGCATAACAGCTGTATGCATAGGTACTTCACTGGATGGTTTATAATTTCCATCTAACCAGTTTCCATCCAAATCAACAATGGCAATGTCTTCTGGTTTCATACCGGTATACGATATACCACTAGGTGTGATAGCAATGACATCGTCTTCATCATCACGTAAAGCAATATTGCCAGACGTTCCTTTTACTAATCCTTGTGCGACTGCTTCTTCAATCGCATTTAACACAATTGTACGAATTCGTTCATATTTCATAACTGTATCCTCCTTGATCCTCCTTGAAGTTTTCTTTATCTGGCTTTAGTATATTGAATTGTAAAAAGAAGCTCAAAGTTCAATTTTCCTCTTTAAAGAGGTAATCATAGATAAGAATCATCTTAAATGGAGCCAAATCACAAAAGATTAATTTAGAATAAATAAAGGTATCATTATGAAAAATAACGACATTCAATTAACACTAAGACAACGACAAATATTAAATTATTTGCAGCAAGCCGAAAATTATGTGACTGGTGTAGATTTATCCAACTTGCTTCAAGTATCCTCCCGAACAATTCGTAATGATATAGCTACAATTAATTTCATTTTAGAAAGTAGCCATATTCAAATTGTTTCAAAGCATAGTTTTGGATACAAATTAGAAGCAAGTAATCAAAAAAACCTTCAAAAAATCATTCGCATTAGTCAGTCCTTTATATCAAAAACGGAGCGCATTCGCTACATTGCCCTTCAATTATGTATTCAGGAAAACCCAATGAATGTATATGACCTTTCTGATGAAATGTTTATTTCTAAAACAACATTGGATCACGATTTAATTGAGGTGAAAAGCCTGTACTTAAATCCATTTGAAGTACAATTTTATTCCAATAAAAACTTCATTTATATAGAAAATGACGAAAGAAAAAAAAGAAAAATACTGCTTCAACTCTATAGCCAAGATTGGAATTATAATGGGAAAAACAGCACATTTTATTCCTATGAATATATTCATGAAACAATTGTTAATGAATGCCGTATGAAAATTCATTATATTTTAGATACTCATGATATTTCGATTGAAGATGTAAATCTTATCCATTTGATTCTGATGATCAGTATCGCCTATCAGAGAATCTGTGACGGACACCAACTACAAGATGCTAGAAATACTTATTATAATGAAACGGGGAAAGACATTATTGACATCATTCTTTCTGAGTTAGAACAACAATGGAATTGTACATTTAATTCGAATGAGAGATTGGAATTATACGAAATGTTATCTTGCAGCCTCTTACCAAAAATGGAAGATATTTATCAAAAGGGCATTTCGAATATATT
The DNA here is from genome assembly GCF_033971885.1 of Absicoccus intestinalis. Taxonomy (NCBI): domain Bacteria; kingdom Bacillati; phylum Bacillota; class Erysipelotrichia; order Erysipelotrichales; family Erysipelotrichaceae; genus Absicoccus; species Absicoccus intestinalis. The sequence continues at coordinate 66,149 of NZ_JALBUS010000002.1, forward strand.
ATCACCAGATATCATTCGTTTTACAAATCAATATCTCAAATTTATTGAAACCAAATATCATTTAAATGTATTTGATGATAAAGACTTCTATAATACAATTACTTGTTTCTTTCAGTATTTGAGTTTTCCGGTTCACTATTTAAATTACAACAATGTTAGTCAATATATTTCTCATCAAAATTTAATTATTGAATTCGAAATTGCATACGAAATACAACCTTTTGCGAAAGATTTTTATAAAAGACCTTTTAATTACATTGAACTCATTTATCTTAGTTTAATTCTATCTGCGGTTTTCAATACACTCACACATAAAAGAATTAATGCGGTCATACTTTCCCATTTAAACATGCCCGCTACTTGGAATTTACGAAAACAAATTGAGGAACGCTTTTCTACTAGTATATTTGTCACCAATTTATTGCCCATATATCAAAAGGATAAATTCGATTTCAAAAATACCGATTTAGTTTTCACAACGACAAAGATCAATTATTTAGAAAATGCTAAAAAAATCATCAGTGTTAATCCAAGTTTAAATTCAAGTAATGTGCAAGAAATTAATGAGTATTTGCATAGTTTAAAATACGAATTCATGTATCAAAATCGTCAAAAGAAAACGATTGATTATTTAAAAGAAGCAATTTGGTATGAAAACATGCAAGAATCCAATTATATTCGACTAATAAAAAAGATGATGAGTAAAAATATACAAGAAGGCCTTATTGATCAATCCTTTTTAGAAGATGTTTTACAACGTGAACAAATTATCAGCTTTGCCACACGACCTGTATATTCTATTGTTTATTCTTCAATCCCTGCTAAGCAAACAAAAATTGAAGTTGTTACTTTAAAGCATCGTGTTAAGATCAACGACAAAAAAATTCGAATGATTATTTTCTTATATACCGCAAAAGAAGATCAAAGTTTAAAATTCTTGTTCCTAAGGGATTTCTTTGAAAATCATTTCGATGCTAATGAATCTCGTTTCTTGAAAACCAAAGATGAATTCATGAACTACTTTCAAAAAATATTTGTCCTATAATGGAGTCCCTATTTGCGGGCTCTATCATTCGCTAAAAAATCTAGTGACATTTCAATTCGAATAATGAATTATCTGATTTTATTTTAAAAAGGTCCCTACCTTTTTTATCCATACGCGTACTAAAGCTTAGACAAAACAATATTAAAAATTCACCAGATCTGTTTCTGGTGAATTTTTGTTTTATTATTAAATTTATCAGCTAGACACAATCAATTCAACATGGAGGAATGTTTGAATATTAATAATTATGGAGGAATTTTTTATATTAATAATATGGAAATAATTTTAAACGATTATCGCCAGAACGATCTGGTTTGTCTAAAGTTACTTCTCCAGTTGCAGCCCATTCAGTACCACGAACTAACATGGTAATAAAGTTAAAACGGTCTAAAGCCTCCCAATGTCCAATTGATGTCACAAAAACACGGCCTTTACCATATTCATTGGTCCAAATCACTGGTGTATATTGATTCACACCAGGCATATTTTCTAGCTTGCCATCCGGAATGTCGACTGGATGATGTTTTGGCGGAAATCCAGGAACTCGATAATTCTCAATATCATCATAAATCGAAGCCAAAACATGGATTTTTGCTTCAGGATGAATAATTAATTGGGTGAATAAATCATCAAATACATTCATCCATTTTTTATCAATTCCTTTTGTGATTGGATGATTTTCATCCATGGTTTCCACAAAATGATCATCCTTTGGACAACGTCTGCATCCTTGATCCATAGCACAATAACCACCTAAAAGTTTGCGCCATTCATCTGGCCAATCTGGATCCACCCAAATCGAGGAGTGATAAAAAACAATACCTTTACCTTGACTAACGAAATCATAGACTGCCGCTTCACTTTGTTCTCCAAATCTTCGTGCATGATCCGTTGGCCATTTCTTTCCATCATAATCGATAAATAAAACATCATAAGGTTCCAAATAAGCGGGTGTGATATTGCGGAATTCTTCAACAATATTGACCTCGAAACGCCCCGTTGCTTCGAGGAGTTCACGTAAACGTTGTGTGATTTTTCTTCCTTGATGTTCGGCTGTCAAAAGGCCGGTAACTAATAAAACTTGTATTTTATCCATAAGCTTACTCATCTAATTCGAAAAATAATGTTGTATATCTTCCCATATCGTAAAATACAGGGCGTACACGAACGGGAAGCTTGCCATCCAATTCACGTGCTTTTTTCTTATTGATACCTAAAATAACGGCGTTAATGGCAGGTCCACCATCTAGTTTTACTTCACCACAAACGTATTTTTCACCTTTGTCTTCCAATTCAAGACGTGCATTTAAAGCACCTGTGAATACAAAGGTAATAAGTTCTCCTTTTCCCGTTAACTCTGTCCATTCTGTTTCGTGATATCCACAAGCATTGCAAGCATGATGTGGTGGAAATTCTATTGCACCACATTCTTTACATTTTTTAGCGTAAATTTTTCCTTCTTTTAAGCCATTCCAGAATTTTTCGACAACATGTTCTGGATTCCAGAATTCTTCTGTACTGATTCTATTTTGATCCATGGGGTCCTCCTTAGAAATTTGCTCTTAAAATTGTTGCACGAACATTTTGTGCACCACCAAATCCACGTAAGAATACATGTTTAGGCATTTTCTTTACTTGACGTTCGCCAGCTTCACCACGCATTTGTGTAACTGCTTCAAATACATCCGCCATACCAGATGCCGCAAAAGCATGTCCATAAGATGTACGTCCACCATTTGTGTTGACTGGTTTATCTCCGTCATAGGCAAGCCGTCCATCCAACGCATATTTCCATCCTTCGCCCTTTGGCAGATAGCCAATTTCTTCTGCAGCTAAGAATGCACTAGATCCAATGAAGTCATTTACAAATACTAGATCAATATCATCTGGTGTTAAGCCTGTTGCTTCATAGGCTTGTCGCGCTGCTTCAGCGGTTGCTTTCTTCTCTAGATGAGGGACAATTGCATCCAAAACAGAAGCACCCGTAGCCAATACTTCAATTGGTTTATCCGTAAATTGATAAGCAATTTCTGTAGGAACAACAATACAACAAGCAGCTCCATCAGCTACACATGAATCAGAAGATGTTCTTAAATATTGAGTCATTTTTGGATTATGAGGAGATTTCATATATTCCCAAACATCATCATATCCTGCATCTTTTGCTAGTTTATCATAAGGAGTTCTGCGAATTGCTCTTGGACAAAGCTCAGCTGCACGTCTGAAATGGTATGCTTGATGATTTAATACATCATCAATTTGATCGGCTGTTAAATTGTTTTCTTTTGCATAATAGTTGATCCAATCATCATGATTCATTCCTGGTCCACCACCAAGATAACGGCCATAAGCACGATCAAAGATTGAATCCAGATCTGGGAACAATACCTCGGTTGTTAGCGCTGTACGCATATGATCGGGAGTATTTCCATCCGGCATGCCTGTACCTTGTTCCGAACATCCTGTTAAAACAACGTCATACGCACCACTAGCGACTGCAAAGACTGCTTCCTCCAGTGCGATATATCCAGTACAGCATCCTTCAGAATGAGAAATCGATCCTTTACCTCTCATTCCAAACCAATCAGCAACTTGAAGGTTTGGTGTAATACAACCATTTAAAACATGTGGATTGGCTGATCCATGAAAGAAATATTGAACATCTCTAGGTTCAACATGTGCATCTTTCATTGCATCCAAAGCAGCATATCCAAATAATTCACCATTTGTTAATCCTTTATATTGAGGGTTTGTAATACCATTAAAAAATGGAGTAGCTCCAACACCCACAATGGAAACACTTCGCATGTTTTTTCCAACTTTTACATTGTGTACCATATTTTTTCCTCTTACATTTCTTCCATAACATAATCGGCTAAATCACCAATTGTTTTATAATTTCCAAATCTAGCGACTGGAATCATTACATCAAAATCATTTTCAATCGATGCGCTCATTGCCACACGTTGCGTAGAAGCAACACCTAATTCTTTGGCAATATCCGTATTTTCATTAATTTTGGATGCATCCACATTAAATGCCATAGCGGCATATTCGATCATTTTCGCAATTACTTCTTCTCTTGTCATAAATTTTCCTCCTAACGAACTGTGTACAAACAAAATATTTGCGGCCATTTTGTTTGATATCCTTTGATATTCCTATCATATATAAATATATAACCGCTTTCACATCCCAAATTTCCGCATTGAAACGGAAAAATGTTTATGAATAGGACAATTATTTTGCAATTTCGAATGCAAACGAGACAGCTTCTCTAGTCGCAACACTAATAAAATAAGAATTCCATTGAATTGTTTGCACACAATAGGCACTATAATCAATTTCTGGCCATCGATCCGTAAAGCCTGTTCCTTCTAACTTCAAAATACTTTCCATTTTGGTCCATATTTCTGTAAATTTTGAATCTTTTTTACTTACTGGTAATTGTTCCAACATTTCTTTTTGATCATCGTTGAATACTTTTTTTACGGTTGCTTCATGATATTTTCTGATTTTTTCAATATCCACACCCACTTCGCGATCTGCTATAGCCAATACAACGTACTCTTCACTATGAGATAAATTAAAAGCAACATTCCCTGAAGAAAGATAAGGCTTCCCATATTTGTTACATAGAATTTGATTATCTTTATTTATGCCCAAATATTTTTTCAACAAATACCCAGCTGCCAATTCTTGATTTTTTTCTTTCAGCAAAGAAAGAGAACGATATTTTTGAATATACATCGGAGCAATTTGTGATACGATTTCGTCTTTATCTCGAATAATATCGTTAACATTGGCTATAATTATCCTTCCTTTTTTCATGAAAGGCTCTCCCTCTATAAAGTATGATTTTTAAAGAAACGTATTTCTTCTTCATTGCATAGCAGTGCTTCTGGTAAATTTAAATCGGTATGAAAAACGTGCTCTAATTTATGGGTTTTTGAGCTATACATTCGATATTCCATATTGATTCCCTCTTGCGTCAATTTAGAAGCTAAAGAAGCACTATGTATCCGTACAAAGTCATATTGAGCACTCATCACAAATGTATCTGGATAGTCATTGTTAATATACTTTATAAATTCAAAACGATCTATCTTACTAGCATATTCACTTTGTCGTTCATCACTTATTTTTACTTTTTCGATATTCTCCAGATTTAAATAATTTAAAGCCAACATACGCACAAAATCGGTTTTCTTTTCATTAATATGCGTAAAATAAACACCACAATTTAAGGCAATGGCTTCAAAAGGTTGCTTTATAAAAGAAAAAGAAAACAATTTAGCATACTCCGCATTACTACAAGCACAGGCATAAGCCCCTAAAATATGAGCGCCTGCAGAATCCCCAAGTGCAAATATATGATCAATATCCATCAAATAGTTTTGACCATTTTCATAAATCCAATTCATCGCCTCATTTAAATCTTCCATAGGTTTTGGAAAATAAGCACTATCGACAAGATGATAATTGACATTGACCACAACATATCCTTTATCTGCCAATGCTTCACAATAATATCGATACCCTTTTTTATCACCATAAATCCAACCGCCACCATGTACATTCACAAGAACAGGTAAAACTTTACCTTCTAAAGACTGGCATCGATACACATCCAATGTATTCCATATCGAATCTTCACCATATTCAATATTTTCATAACGAATGATGTCTTTTCGATTGGTAATAGATTGATCATAATTTTCTAAACGTTTCTTTTCTCCATCTTCAAAGAGTTCTTTTAACATTTCTATAAATCGGTTCATTGCATTCACCTAAAATATAGGTTTCATAAAAATTATGAAACCCAATATACTTATTGTTTACTGCCTGCTGCACGAACAGCACTAATGACAACATTCCCTTTAATTTCAGAAACAGGTGCACCTCTTGAACAATCACAAACCACTTTATTAAATCCTTGCAACATAGGTCCATATGCATTCGCATGACCAAAAGTTTGAATTAATTTAACGGCTGTATTTCCTACATTCAAATCAGGCCATATCAATACATTTGCTTTTCCTGCTACTTTGCTTTCGCGATTCACTTTTTTGGCAGCTACCTCTGGACGTATGGCTGCATCCAATTGGAATTCACCATCAATAGCTAAATCTGGGCGCTTTTCTTGCGCAATATGCAAAGCTTCAACAACTTTGTCAATCAGTTCTCCTTGTCCACTACCTAGAGTTGAATAGCTGATCATGGCGCATCGTGGTTGCCAATCTAATAAGCTTTTTACTGTATCACACGCTGAAATCGCTATATCTGCTAATTGTTCAGCCGTCGGATTTGTACAAACGGCACTATCTCCCACAGCTAATAAAGAACCTTCACTGCCCTTGTATCCTGGAATATCACAAAGTCCAATACTTGAAATGGTACTGATGCCAGGTTGTAATCCGATAAAAGTTTGGCCAGCTAATAACACTTCCCCCGTTGTATTATCGATTCCCGCAAAAGTAACATCCGCTTCTTCAACGGCTTCCATGATCATCGCAAAATATAATGGATTTTCCATTCTTCGATTCAATGCTTTTTCCTTTAATAAAGCCGTTGGCAATTGAATATATGCTTGAATTAATTTTTTACGATAGTCTTCATCGTGAATATCAATGATGGTAAAAACTTCTGTGTCATATTGTTTTTCTTTACATAAAGCACGAATTTCACTTTCATTTCCTACAAGAATAGGATAAATATAGCCTTCTTTTCCCGTTTCATAAGCGGCTTGTAACATCTTCTCATTACATGCTTCCGGAAAAGCCACTCTTTGAGGATTTAATTTTGCTTCTTCATAAATTGTATCTAAAACACTCATTTTTTTGATTCCTTTCTATTTCACAAAGGCAAATCCTTTAAACTTACGTTGTCCTGTATATTTTTTCACTGTTTCTTTGCCACTTAATACTCGAATAGCACCTGCAGCCATCGCTTCCATTTCAAATTCGCCAGGATATGCACTAACAGGTGCAATCCACTGGCAAGTATCCTTAATTTGTGAAACGAGATCTTCGTTATACACCATTCCACCGCCAAGCAAGATGCCATCTACATTTCCATGTAACACGGTTGCCATAGAGCCAATACATTTCTCAATTTGATAAATCATTGTATTCCATAACATTTCTGCATATGCATCCCCATTTTTTGCTCGATTGCTAACTTCTAAAGCATCTGAAATGCCTAGGTGACTGACAAATCCACCACTTTTTGTACACAATTGACGAACTTCTTTTAAATCTTTTCCTTCACAATATTTTAATAATTCGGCAACACCAATTTCTCCACAACGAGTCGGAGCCATCGGGCCTTCTCCACCGACAATGTCAAAGCCGTCTATCATTTTTCCTTGACGATGTGCAGAAATCGAAATGCCTCCACCAATATGACATACTATAAAGTTACATTCTTCATATTTTCTGCTCATAGACTCTGCGTGGCGTATGGCTGTTTCTTTTAAATTTAAAGCATGAAGATGAATGGTTCGATAAACTCCTTTAATACCTGTCATCCGCGCTAAATCTTGTAACTCATCCACATCTGGAGGATTGACCACAAAAGAAGGAACATTTATTTCTTTCGCATATTCATAAGCCAGTTGAGGTCCTAGTATCGCTGGATGTTGTACACCATTGGCTCCACGAGAAGCATGATCTAAAACTAAGTCATCAATTTCATACGTTCCCCCATCCATGGAGAGTAGTCCTCCACCACGTCCAACAAAAGCATCCACATCGTTTAATGAAATATTGTTTTCTTCTAATAAAGTATCAATTGTTTCTTTACGATACTCAAATTGATCGGAAATGGTTTTATATTCGGCTAATTTATTCGCATCATGGCTCACATTTTTTGAAAATAATTCTTTATCATCTTGAAAAAGGGCTATTTTTGTCGATGTAGAACCAGGATTAATTGTAAAAATTTTATATGATTTCATACATTCTCCTCATTCTTTCTGAAAATATAGGAGGAACAGAATATATAATGTTCCTCCTATTCATTTTCAATTCTGTTTTAAAAAGCTCTTATTGATTTTGATATTTTGCTTCTTCTTCTTTTACAAAATTAGGTTTTGCTAAGAATACGAAGCAAATTAAACCAATAATCATCAAGATCGCTCCACTAATGTAAGGAATACGATAGCTTCCTGTTTTCCCCGCAATCATTGCGAAGAATGCAGGTCCTATAGCACCAACAATTTGAATAATAGGTTGAATAATTCCATAACCATTCGCAAAACTATCACCAAATTCTTCAATACATAAGGAAGCAGGCCAGTTAGCAGCACCACCAACAACGACTCCGATACATGCTAAAGATAACCAAACACAAACCACATTTCCGGCTAAGTTTAATACCATTGCTAAAGCACCAATTACATATGTAGTACAAGCGGCTTTACGGGCACCAATTTTTTGATCAATTAATCCAGAAATATAAGAACCAGGTAAAGCCAATAAACCAGATGCTAACATCATCATACCTGCAGTACGTTCATCGAACCCAATTTCAAGAAGTCTTGGATACAATTGGACCATCAATCCACTCGCAAATAATAATTGTATGCCGAGTGTAATACCATGTACCCAAACTTGAGGTGTTGTTAATAATTTTTTCGTTGTCCAAATACTATCCTTTTTAGTACCCTCTTTTTTCTCTTCATCCACTTCTCTAAATTCACCATTATCCGGTGTAAATCCTTTATCTTTTGGATCATCAGAAATGAATAGAATTAAAATAATAGCTGCAACAGCTGCAATTGCCATAAATGGAAGGAATCCACCAAGAGGTCCCATAGATTTATAACCTGCATTATAAATCATAGCAGCAATACCAGAACATAAAGGAATACCCATGGTAACAATTCCCATCAAAATACCTTTTTTCTTAGGGAACCATTTTGCAATAATGACTGGTGACAATTGATATCCAATCGCACAAGAAATAGCATTCGCAAATACTAAACATACCGCAAACATCCCTAAGTTTGTAGTTACACCTAGTCCAAGCATTGCAACTAAATAAATAACGAAGCAAATTAAACTTAATTTCTTAGCTGAATGTTTTACGGATAATTTACCAAAAACAAATCCAGCAACGATATTTCCTAGACTTCCCAAAGAAATCAAACTGATCAAAAATGTAGCACTCCATCCACGTAATCCGGCTAAAATTCCAGATGCAGAGTTCATGGCACTACCCACTGCTGTAGCGGTAAAGTATGCAAGGAATGCATAAATGATCAACGCCCAGCCTTTTCCATACCCTTTTTTCTTAACTTTTGTGTTTTCCATTATCCTTCTCCTGTTTTAAGTATTCCAAACTTTTATGGCCGCCTTCTCTGTTTGTTATCCTTTACGCTTTTATCATAATTAGTAATGAAATCGTTTTCATTTTCTAAATTTCCTCTTTTTAAAGGAAATTTTTTGAGTATATTTTCTAAATTGTTAATCTTGGTGTTTGCAATTACTTTACATGTTGATTTTCTGTAACTCTCATCTGTATTTTACAGTGGACATCCATCATCATACGCATTGTGATAGAATTCATTTATTTGAAAATCTTTTATATACCGTGCTCAGGGCATAATAAAAGCACAACCTCATTACTTAGATCGTGCTTTTTAAATTTGGTGTTTTATTTTCCAATCCAATCAACCATATGATGCTCTTCCAGCCAATCAAATTCTTCAAGATCTAATTTTTTCCAAGGGCTAGGATTTGCATCTGTAGACATAGGGCAATGCTTATTCAAATAATCTCTTGCTTCTTTTTCATTTGATGGATCGAAACCTAATTTTTTAGTAATGCTTTCTAATGTGATCATTTATCCATATTTCCCCTTTTTCATCTAATATAAGAAAAAGCATCATTCCATCTGATGTGATTGATTTCTTTTAATATATACCAGTAACATTTATATATCAAAAAACCTCATTTCTAGTTGGAAACAAGGTCAATGCATTATATCGATATGAATCATAAAAAAAGTCCCCAGACGAATCTAGGGACAATCTCTGATGAATGGTGGTCTCAGCCGGAATCGAACCAGCGACACAAGGATTTTCAGTCCTTTGCTCTACCGACTGAGCTATGAGACCACATGGTTGCGGGAGAAGGATTTGAACCAACGACCTCCGGGTTATGAGCCCGACGAGCTACCAGACTGCTCTATCCCGCGATGTGACAAATGGCGGAGAAGCTGGGATTCGAACCCAGGCGCCGCGCGAACGACCTACCGGTTTTCAAGACCGGACCCTTCAACCACTTGGGTACTTCTCCAAGGAGATTCTTTTGTATATTGGTGGACCCTGTAGGACTCGAACCTACGACCCGCCGGTTATGAGCCGGATGCTCTGACCAACTGAGCTAAGGGTCCAATTCAACTCGTTGGTGGCTGAGGTGAGACTCGAACTCACGACCTTCCGGGTATGAACCGGATGCTCTAGCCAACTAAGCTACCCAGCCAAAAAAGTTTAAAGAAATGGTCGGGACGGCAGGATTTGAACCTGTGACCCCTTGATCCCAAATCAAGTGCACTACCAAGCTGTGCTACGTCCCGATACTCATTAAAAAATGGCGCGCCCAGTAGGAGTCGAACCCGCAACCTTTTGATCCGTAGTCAAACGCTCTATCCAATTGAGCTATGGGCGCATATTTATTTTTTACACTTATCAGTGCCTTAATAATATAACATAGCCTTTTACTGAATGCAAACATTTTTTAAAAAAACTTTTTTTATTGAAATCCATTTTAAATTATGTTTCAATGTTCATGTAATAGGGAGTAACCGGCAAATATGCACTTATGGCGTCAACCACGAAATTTATTTCCGCTGTAAGTTTAAATGGTGAGACTATTGTATATCTTTTTTGATATACAATGGTCTCACTTTTTTATTCGGGAGGTATCGCATATGAAAGACTATTACTTAGAAAAAAAAGCACAAATAGAAAAAGATCTCAATTCCGGGCCACAAGGCTTATCCGCTGATGAGGCTACTTTACGTTATCAACAATATGGTCCGAATGTCTTAGAAGAATCAAAGAAACAAACAACCTTTCAGGTCTTTATCTCACAATTTAAAGATCTCATGGTCATCATTTTGATCGTGGCTGCTCTGATTTCTGCTTGTATGGGCGATATTGAAAGTACCCTTGTCATTTTGGTCGTCCTTATATTAAATGCTGTACTTGGTACGATCCAACATATCAAAGCAGAAAAATCACTGGCTTCCCTCAAATCCTTATCTTCACCAACCGCAAAAGTCTTTCGCGATGGCCAAATGATTGAAATTCCATCGGAACAAGTCGTACCAGGTGATGTCATGACCATTGAAGCCGGTGATATGGTCGTAGCCGATGGACGTATCCTAGATATTCATTCCCTTCAAGTGAATGAATCGAGCTTGACGGGTGAATCCACCAATGTGGACAAAGCCGATGTTGCATTTGATCATGAAGTCCCTCTTGGTGATCGCTTAAATATGGTCTATTCGGGATCGTTGGTCACTTATGGACGCGCCACGATCCTAGTGACTGGCACCGGCATGGAAACTGAAATTGGTAAAATTGCTTCCTTGATGAATGCCACCAAAGAAAAGCGTACACCACTACAAATCACTTTGGATGACTTTTCTTCTAAACTAGCCATTGTGATCATGATCATCTGTGTCGTGATCTTTGGTATGCAAATATTGCGTGGCCAACCATTGATGGATTCTTTATTGTTTGCGGTAGCCTTGGCAGTTGCTGCGATTCCTGAGGCTTTAAGTTCGATCGTTACGATCGTACAAGCCATGGGAACACAACGAATGGCCAAAGAGAATGCGATCATCAAGAACTTAGCTGCGGTTGAATCGTTGGGATCCGTATCGGTCATTTGCTCCGATAAAACAGGAACTTTGACCCAAAATAAAATGACAGTGGAAGATATATATGTAGGTGATCAAACCTATACAGCGGATACGCTCGATCTTCATAATCAATTGCATCGTTATCTTCTTTATGATGCGGTATTGAACAACGATTCCTCCCTAGTCGATGGTAAAGGAATCGGTGATCCAACCGAATATGCTTTATTGGAAATGTATCGAAAAGTACCTGGTATTCAAATTGATGAAGACACCATTTCATTGACGGAAAGTCAGTTACGTGATGCCTTAGATCGAATGGAAGAAGTTCCATTTGATTCAGATCGTAAACTGATGAGCACAAAATATAAGATCCATGGTGTTTCTACCATTTTGACCAAAGGAGCTGTGGATGTTTTACTCGATCGTTGTCAATCCATTCGTTTGGATGATGGCATTCATCCCATGACACCCGAAAAAAAAGAAAAGATCCTTGCCAAGAATCAAGCTTTTTCCGCATCCGGACTACGTGTACTTGCCTTTGCTTATAAAGAAGACGATGAATCACTTTCCAAAGATACCGAATATGGTTTTACATTCCTAGGTTTGATTTCCGAAATGGATCCACCTCGTGAAGAATCCGTAATGGCCGTTGCACAAGCAAAAAAAGCTGGCATTCGAACAGTTATGATCACAGGGGATCATAAAGTAACGGCAACGGCTATTGCTCGTCGTATTGGTATCTTTGAAGACGGAGATATGGCCGTAACGGGTCTAGAATTGGATGCGATGAGTGAGGCGGAATTGGATCAAAACATCGAAAAGATTTCCGTCTATGCGCGCGTTTCTCCTGAAAACAAAATTCGTATTGTGGAAGCATGGCAGAGAAAAGGTCGTATCGTATCAATGACCGGTGATGGTGTCAACGATGCACCGGCCTTGAAAAAAGCCGATATTGGTGTGGCCATGGGTATTACGGGTACCGAAGTATCCAAAGATGCAGCCAGCATGATCTTAGCAGATGATAACTTTGCGACCATCATCAAAGCCGTTGCGAATGGTCGTACCATTTATGAAAATATCAAAAATGCGATCCTCTATTTATTATCTGGCAATTTATCAGCAATTATTACCGTTGTCTATGCCTCAATCTTAGCTTTGCCAGTACCCTTTAAAGCGGTTCAATTGCTTTTTATCAATTTAGTGACTGACTCCCTGCCTGCCTTGGCCATTGGTATGGAACCAGGCGCTAAAGATATTTTGAATCGAAAACCACGCGATCCAAAAGCCGGATTTATGGACCGTCCCTTTGTTCAAAAATTCAGTATCCAAGGCGCTTTGATTGCTCTGGCTGTCATCGTCGCCTATCAAATGGGTCTACAAACCAGTGCTAATGTAGCTTGTACCATGGCTTTCTCTACCCTGACGTTGGCCCGTTTGTTTCATGGCTTTAATTGCCGCAATGAACATAGTATCTTCCGCTTGGGTTTCAAACACAATTGGTATAGCTTATATGCCTTCTTGTTGGGTGTTTGTTTCTTAAGCTTGATCTTGTTTATACCTGCTTTACATAGCTTATTTTCGGTTACACCATTGACCATGCAACAAACATTATCAATTGGCGGTTTGGCCATTCTCCCAACGCTCTTGATCCAATTGGTCAAGGTTATCAAAGAAAATCAATAAGTATCAAAAAGACCGATGGTTCAAGTACCATCGGCTTTTTTGGGTATTTCTCTTCTTTCCCTTCGTAAAAGAGTTATACGCTACTCCCTATTTATGCGAACTTCCCAGTTTTCCTGCCATACGCTCAGATTTCATGGCTTGAAGATCATCCAGATCAATTTCTTCACTTTCCAATTGGGGCATCATGACTAAGACACCTTGGCAGATAGCTTTTTCATAGGGATACACAATGTATTCGGTATCATCAAATTGGTCAACAACATCGGCTTTCGCAATGACAACTGGCTTATCATTCACATTTGTGATGGGGGCCATATATTCACCACGATAGCCCGAATCAATGACACCTGCTCGTTGTGCCATTCCTTTGGTTCCGGTGGAGCCACGTTCTTTTAAGATCATGACATAATCAGAATCAAAGGCACTAGCTACGCCCAATGGCACCAATTGTGTATGTGCAGGTGCAATTTCTAAATACTCTTGTTCGAAACATGGATACAAATCATAACCTGCATCTTCCCTTCGTTTGGTAGGAATGATTGCTTCTTTTTTCACTTTTGCCCAATATAATTTACTCATTTTTTAACCACTTTCCATATTCTTTGACCAACGCATCCAAAGACCAACGTGCATTGGCCGCCGATGTCGATGGACATGGGATACATTTCAATTCCGGATACGTTTTCTTCATGGTCTGATAACTGACTTGGCCATTACACAAAATTCTTTCTATGGTTGGATATTCTTTTAAAAAAGTCGGAATATCGTTGGGTTCAATGGCCTTGATCGAAGCATCAGCTGAACCAATGCGTTGACAAGAACGACAAGAATCCCAAAGTGCAATTGAATGATCGGCTAATATTTTTTTCTTGTCTTCTAATGTCTCGATAGGTTGTTGATAGATACGAGCCAATACTTTCCAGAAACGATTGGATGGATGGGCATAATGATAGCCTTTTGCCAAACTTTCTACACTCGCAATGGAACCAAGAATCAAGATCGTATCCTGTCCATGAACGACTTGGCCCAAGCCTTCTATTCTTGACATACACCAATCAGATCATAGTTTTTCGCATCGGTCACTTTTACTTGTACAAAACTGCCCAATGGAATATCTTGATTCGCCGTAAAAATCACTTGGCCATCCACTTCATCGGGGGCATCGGCTTGGGATCGACCTCGATAGCGACCACTCAAGGCTTCTTGTTCTTCTACCAATACCTCAACGATAGAGCCAATTTTGGCTTTATTTTTTTCAAAAGAAATCTGTTCCTGTACCTGCATCAACTGGGCAAGTCGTTTGTCCATGATTTCTTGTGGGACTTGACCATTCATACCATACGCTGGCGTATCTTCTTCTTGCGAATAGGTAAAGGCCCCCATTCGATCCCATTGGATTTCTTTCACAAAATCCATCATTTCGTCAAAATCTTCTTGTCTTTCACCAGGGAAACCAACGATCAATGTCGTTCGTAATGTGGCATCCGGGAACATCTGACGAATTTTTTGGGTGATCGCTTTGACTTCTTCATGAGAAGAGCGACGATTCATGCGTTTCAACATGCGAGTCGATGCATGTTGCGTAGGAATATCAAAATAAGGAACGACCTTTTTACTTTCTTTCATCGCAACCAATACATCATCCACAATTTCATCGGGATACATATATAAGATCCGGATCCAATGGAACCCCGGAATTTTATCGATTTTCCGAATCAGGTCTCCTAGCTTATATTCACCATAATTATCCAATCCATATTTCGTGGTATCCTGCGCAATTAGGGTCAATTCTTTTACCCCAATGGAAGCTAGGAAAGTCGCTTCTTTCACGATATCTTCCATCGTCCGTGATTTTTGTTCACCCCGAATCAAAGGAATGGCACAATACGCACAATGATTGGAACATCCATCACTGATCTTGATGTACGCTTGCCAAGGATTTCCCGTCAACACACGCTCACTTTTTGAAATCAAGGATTGATCCCCTTGACCAAGAAGAGGACGTAGGCGATCGGCTAATTTATCATAATCCCGAATCGGAATGATCGCATCGACTTCTGGAATTTCTTGTTCCAACACTTCTTGATATCGTTGAGCTAGACACCCACACACGATCAATTTTTTTAATCCCTTTTCTTTATATTTTGCCATCTCAAAAATCGTTTGGATCGATTCTTCTTTGGCCGAAGCAATAAAGCCACAGGTATTGACAACAATGGCTTCCGCTTGTTTCGAATCCGGTACAATTTCATGGCCTTCACTTTTCAACATGGCCATCATATTTTCAGAATCAATCAGATTTTTGGCACATCCCAAAGATACAAATCCAATTTTCATTCTTTGTCATCCTTTCTACGATAGACCATGCGTCCTTCTAAGGCAAAGACACGCGGGCCAAATTTACCAGGTTCCGTGGTTTCTTGGCTTGCACGCATCATAAATAAACGGGCATCCAAATCATCAATGATCGATAAAACTTCAGCTTCCGGGATCATGGGTGAAACGGGCGAACCAAATTCTTGTTTGCCATGATGCGATAAGATCATATGTTTCAATAATAAAATCGATTCTTCTTTTTCTTTTCCTAATTCATGAGCCACTTCATCGATGCAACAATTCATGATGCTGATATGACCCAATAGGTTTCCTTGTGCCGTATATTCTGGCAAGACAGGTTCAGAAAATTCCACGATCTTGCCCACATCATGCAACAGAGTGCCACTAATCAATAGATCACGATCTAAATATGGATATTGATTGGCAATTTGGTCTGCCAAACGCGCCATGCTTAACGAATGGTAAGCCAATCCACCGACAAAATTATGATGATTCCGCGTAGCTGCTGGATAGGTATAGTAATCCTTTTGATACCGCGAAATGATCGTTTCCGTTACCAATTTTAACGTTTCATTTTTCATCGAAGATATGTATTCATGCACTTTTCGCTGCATTTCACTTGCTTTCATAGGTGCCTTGCGAACATAGTCCGTGATATTTTCTTCGGGATGCTCAATCAATTTTTGGATACGAAATTGTAAGGCATTGCGATATAAGATCACATCACCCATGGCTTCTACGACCATGCCCACTTTATATTGATTGGCTTGTTCTTCGGTCAGGTTCCAGAATTTGGCATCCATGACTCCACTTGCGTCCTCTAAGACCATGTTTAAATACGGTGTTCCTTTATTGGTCTTGCTTTGATCACATTTAGAAATCATACACAAGATCTTATATTTTCCTGCATCTTTTATATCTTTAATCATTTATTTCCTCCAAGGCATTTTCTATTTGCGAAGCCGTGAATCCCCTTCGCATACAATACAAACGCACTTTCTGTAATTTCTCATTTTCATCCAGTGCCTTATTTCCATATAACCGTTTGGCTTTGGCAACCGCTTGTTTTAAAGCTTCGTTTTCATCGGTATCAATTTCAATCGATTCACCAACGCGATGCGCAATATCTACAGAATAACCTTTTTTGATCAATTTGTTGGTCAGGCTTTGTCGCATCATACGTTCCGATTGCGCTTTGATGCCTTTTAATAAGCGCTTCGCCATTTCGGTGGCATTCACTTCTTCATCCGTATCGGACAATTGATCCAAGGCTTGTTCCAACAATTCACCACGAATCCCTGCTTTTTCCAATTTTTTGCGGATCATTAATTTATTTTGCCCATAACTATGCCAGACCAAAGCTTTTTCCATCGCATATTGTCGATCATTGATCAAGCGTGCATCTTCAAAATTACGCACGATCGAGCGACTGGTTTCAGCATCTAAGTTGAGTCGTCTTTGACAATACTGCAAAATTTCATAACTCGAATAATCCGCTTTGGACAAATGTCTTTGCACCTTAATGACGGATTCGTAATAACTTTGCATATTGATATAATTCTCAACGGTATAAGCATCTAGAATCGTATTGACAGACACTTTCAGATCAAAGAAATCATCATCTGGAATCTTGATCTTGATGACTTCTTCATCTTGTTTGCGTTTCACATTTAATTGGACAAAATCACTCTGCAAGAAATCAATCTTAACAACTTGATAAGCCATATGATAATCATCCATAGCTTGTTGATAAACCGCTAAAACTTTCTGCGCAAACAATTCGGTATCATAGGCTTTTGTTTTGGCTTCACACAGCGGGGTCATCGCTTTCCGTTTGGATGTCGATTGACTAAAGAAAACTTCCCATTTTTGAGCCAATTCGTTAGCATCATCAAAATAATAGCCGGTCACACCTTCGTCAATGAGGCCATCTAAGACTTCATCTCGACGGCCAAATACGGGCAGTCCTGTAGCCAAAGCTTCTAAATAGGTCATGCCTTGGGTTTCTGATAAGGATGCCGAAACGAAACAATCAAAGGCGGCATAATAATAGGGAATCTTTTCTTTGGCGATCTTGCCTGTAAAATGGACACGATCACGAACGCCTAAGGTATCGGCTAATTCATGATAATATTTTTCATCGGTTCCAGCCCCAACGATCACTAGCTCCAACAAGGGATCTTTTGAAAGGGCCAAGGCTTCAATCGGCATTTCAATGCATTTTTCTTTCGCTATACGCCCCACAAAAACAACCGCATGATGATCCGCTGGAATCTGCACCGATTGCCGTACCGCCTTTATTTTTTCAGGGTCTAGATTCGACATCTTATATTCACTCAGATCAATGCCCGTAGGCACAATATAGATCGGGGTCGTGACCCCATAAGACATTAAGGCTTTCTTGGTCTTATTGCTTGGCGCAATCACCGCCATCGGTCCATTACCGGCTACTTTCGATAGAAAACGAACAATTCGTTTCGTGGTATGATCGACCGATTCAATTTCTCGTGGATTGACATAATGAACATAATCTTCATACAGTGTATGATAGGTATACACCAAAGGGATATTATATTTTTTAGCCATTTGTCGAGCAAAGAGACCAATACCAATTTCGGTATGCACATGAATGATATCCAAATTCATTTTACGAATATAGTTTTCACCCATGACTTGAATGGGACTGGAAATCTTATATCCATACATCTTTTTCCATTCAATGCCTGGTAAATGCAGGATATGATTTTTTTCATCGTATTCAATGGTCATCCCTTTATGGTTTGAAATCACAAAAACGGTGTGTCCTAGTTTTTCCAGGGCGCCTTTTAAAGTCGCTACACTAGAGACAACACCATTGATATCAGGTAAATAAGCATCGGAAAATAGGCCTATGCGCATTAGGATACCTCCTTTTTCGTTTGTCGATCATAATAGTTGCGCATGATGATGAAGATAATTGCGCCAATAAGAACGACAACATGATACGTAGAGAATCGCCACAAGATCATGACCGCGCCCGTTAGAGAACCCATCAATCCTCGAAATAATAAGGTGAAAACCACTTCAGTTCCACCACTGGCTCCGGGAATGGGGATAAAACTATTGGCGATGATCACAAAACTAGAAAGTGCGATCACATCCAATAATTTATTGATCGGAATGGAAATATGCAAAGCCCACGCAATCGCATAAGGCAACGAATACAAAAGGGTCAGACGAACAACGTTGATCAGTGTGCATAAAATGATGCGTCGTTTATCTTGCGATAGGGTTTTTGCTTCTTTGGTGAATTGGGTCACCTGAATGGTCCAAGACTCCACAATGTGTTCTGGGTCTTTGATAAATTTGAATCGTCCCATGAATTTCGCAAGTTTCCCGGTCAGACGAATATAAAGCTTAGGAAAGAGCGCAATGGTATACAATACAAGGATCACGATCAAATTGATCAAGTAGCCTAAAAAAATGATACGAAACCAGCCACTTTGACTTCGATAATAGGCATATCGCAAGATAAATAGAATAGTTACATAAATCATCATCGTGGTTTGATAGATAATAAAGTCAGCCCATAAAATACTGGCGGAATCACTCACTTTGATTCCTTGTTTCTTCATGATATAGACTTGACCAAATTGACCACCCGTACTGCTTGGCGTAATGCCGGCAAAGAAAGCCCCCACAAACGCAACCGCAACGCCATCTTTCACGGAATATTTTTGAATATATTTCCTCCCTAATACCACATAAACAAGTCCCCATACAATCGTAAAGAGGGCACCCCATAGTAGCACGATCAAAAGGGAGAAGATATTCATGGAAGCAATGGCATGCACGATGATAGTAAAGTTGTCTTTTAACGCAAAGTATAGAGCAATTCCCGTAATGGATAAAACTAATAGAATGTTCCATACATATTTATGATTTTTCATAGTCGTTCCTATTTATACTTCTTTTCTTTATATGCATCGACATAAAATTTTCGCCACATGTCTAAAACATGTTCTTTCGAATAATAGTCGCTGATTGCTTGTGAATCAGCTTGTGCACTGCGATAGATACTTGGTTCATCGTGTAGATTCTTAAGAATCTTGGCAAATGTATCGTTATCATTGCCACGCAGATAATGGTCAAACAAAATATCTTTGTAGAGATCTAGATCACGTAAAACCAAAGGAATGCTTAGATTGACTGCTTCTAAGATGGTCATTGGAAACAATTCATTATAGCTTGGCATAAAAAGGACATCCGCCATATTATAAAGGTCAACCATGTCTTCGCGTGGTACGATACCTAAAAAATGCACATTTTTGGGCGGATGTGCCTGTACTTCTTTCAATTCTTCATAGCCATCCGTAATTTTCCCAAACGAAAATCCTCCTGCCCAAACGAATTGATAGTCTGGACATTTTTTTGCCACTTCCACAAAGTCCAATACGCCTTTACGGGTTTGTACTTGTCCAGCATCAAATACGATAAAATCATTGGCTTGAAAGCCATATTTTTGACGAATTTGATTCCGTTGCTCCATGGGTTTTAAATAAAATTGTTCCTTAGAAACAAAGTTAGGAATATAGTAAATCTTTTTACGATCAATGCCATAGGCAACCAAATCATCTATAAAGCTTGGATTCACAACGACCAAGCGATCAGCACTCTTATAAAATTGAACCACGTATTTACTAAAAACAGTAAAGGCAACGCCAGGGAGTTGTAAGCTGCCTTCTAGTGTATCGGGTAAAAAATGACAATAGGCAATATTTACACAACGATGATCATGCATTTTCACAAAAAATTGGGGATCTACCGTATGAAAGTGTTGAATATCGCTTCGATGTTTCCAATCGTTGATACGGACATCAAAAAGGTCAGACGCTCCTTCTTTGACCAAGCGTACCTGTTCTTTATAAGCGCTACCTACACCTTGTCCAGCTACTTTATCGGCACTGGAATACATCGTAATGGATAATTTTTTCATATATACACCTTCTAGGCACTATTATATCAATACCATATTCCTATAGTCAAAAAAAGACATAGCTTCGCTATGTCATCGCTATTTATTCTCTTTTCCTTGATACAAATCAATTTTGGCAAGCAATCCTTTCCGTCCATTTCGATAGGAAATAAAGGACAAGACCATTAGTATCAAAAAGACAATGGAACCAATCAAACCAATCCATCGAAAGTCCGTTTTAAGTCCCGGACCTATATTTGGCAGGAATGCGTCATTTGTCACGTAAGCACCCCAAATATATAAAATGACGAAAATAACTAATAAAATGGTTTCCCATCGAATGATTCTTCGAACGCGTTTCAACATGGCATTTTCTTGATCAATAATACTTGCCAGTTGCTCTCTTTCTTTATGTGATAACTTACTCATCTGATCACTCCTTTGTTTAAGAAAAAAAAGCAGAGGCTAAAGCCTCCGCTTTGCATATCGTTAAAGATTAACCTAAGATTCCGATTACAGATCCAACGAATCCGATGACTACGAACAACAATAATACTTTAACAGCAGACATACCTTTCTTAGCTTGTAAGAACCAAGCCAACAATACGAATGCACAAGTTAATAGTTTAGGGAACGCACCATCTAAACGAGAGATCAATGTAACATCAGCACCAGTTGAGTCTTTTGCGATTACCAATGGAGATGAAACAGTTACCCAAGAAGCAGCCATTGCACCAACGATTACTTGTCCTAAAACCATTACAGATTCACGGAATGCAGTCGCTTTATCACCAACTAATACATCAACAGCAGAACCACCAAGTTCGTAACCTTTTTTGAAGACAAATTTTTCAAATAAGATTTCCGTTACATTCCAAACGATGATATAGAATAGAGGACCAATTGGAGATCCACCTTCAGCTAATCCTAATGCGATACCAAGTAAGATAGGGATATATGTACCAACGATCAAAGAATCACCGATACCGGCAAGAGGTCCCATCAAACCTGCACGAATAGAGTTAATGAATTCATCATCGATTTCTTCAGCACCGTTTGCACGAGCTTCTTCCAAACCACAAGTAATACCAACAACGATACCACCAATTTGAGGTTCAGTATTGAAGAATGGAGTATAAGCTTGCATAGCCTTTACTTGATCTTCATGACTTGAGTAAAGATCTTTAATTGGAGCAAGCATAGCCCACATGTAACCAAATGTCTGCATGTGTTCTTGTGAGAAACATGTTAAGTTTCCATACCACCAACGCCAGAATGCGGTATTTAACGCCTTTTCAGAGATTTTTTTCTTTTCAGCCATGATTAAATATCCTCCTCATCGTCGTCAGCACCACTAGCGCCAGCGCCAGCTTCTAACAATTCAATCTTATTCATTGCCATCTTGTAGTCGATCAATGCGAATACACCACCAACTGCTGTAGCGGCTAACAATGTCAATCCCATAGAAGCTGCCAATGCGAATCCAAACATGAAGTAGATCAAGTCAGAATTCTTAGTGATTACAGACTTCAACAAGATAGAGATACCTACAGCTGGTAAAACAGCACCAACAGTTAAGATAGCCTTGACGTACCATACAGAAGTATTTAAGTTGTTGAATACTTCTTCTACGGCACCTGAACCATAGTAGCAAAGTAATGTAACTGGAATAAATGAAATGACGATATTTGTGATCCAAGGCAGTAAGGCATCTACTTTACCGACACATTCAATATTTCCTTTTTCAATTTGAGCCCAGCCCCAGTGTTGCCAGATCAAGTTCATCATTGCTGTTAAATAGAACAATGTGATACCGATAACACCAGTCATAGCAGAAATAGAAGATGCTAATCCTTGCGCTTCTTTTCCACCAAAATCCATACCTGCAGCACGAGCACCTACATAAGCCAATGGAATACCAATATAAGAAACGGCACGCAAGTCAGATGCGACGGTTCCACCTGGAGTAACCAAAGCGATCCACATAACTTGCATTGGCATTGAAATTAGGATACATCCACGAAGATCGCCGAAGACGATTCCCAATAACAAACCAGCAACTAGTGGACGGTTCATCGTATAGTTACCGATAGTAGTACCGGCCATGGCAGGTGTAGAAGCAGCTAACATACTCAAAATACCAATAATAATAGCTTGAAATAAAGTCATACTCTTCTCTCCTTTAAACCTTATACTTTATTTATCTAAATGCTTACTAGAAGCTGCCTTCTTCTAGTAACCAAATTTAGATCTAAATTTATCCCAAGTACCAATTGAAGTTTCTTTAACCAATGCGAATTCAACTTCGTAACCAGCTTTTGTGATGGCTTCTAGTGCATCCGCTTCTTCTTGAGTGATACTTTGGTTGTTACCAAGTTTTGTAGCACCGGGACGATCATTACATGGTCCAATGATGATACGTTTTACATTGCTTGGTACAAATTTGTGATCAACTAAGATCTTCTTCATATCGATTGGATTCTTAGTGATCAAGAAATAGTTTTTCTTAGAATTCAATACTTTCTCTTGTACATCTAAGAAATGTTCCATCGTCCAAACAAAGACTTTCTTATCTGTACTAGCCTGGAAAGATTTTTTCAAAACAGGCGTAGTTGCAGCTTTGTCATTCACCGCAATAATACCATCACAAGGGTATTCTTTTGACCATCTTGTGACAACTTGACCGTGAATGATACGATCATCCACACGTACGAAACTAATCATTATATTATTCCTCCTTTAGTTTCTATCCAGACGTTCTATGATCTATGAAACGTCCTTACCAAATTTTATTAAATATCGTCGTCTTGATCAGCATCGTCGTCTACTGTAAAACGAGTCAATCCTGAACGACCTTCACTCAACAATGTTTCTGCTAAAGCATCAAAATCATCGAAATTGTCTTTCATCAAAACAGCCGTGATTGCCATTGGCATGTTCATTCCTGCTAATACCAATGTATTTCCCATCAAGCCGCGTTCTGAAAGTACATTCAATGCATTGGTGAATGGAGATCCACTTAAGATATCAGCCAATAAAATAATTTGATCATCATCCTTGATATCTTTTGTTAGTGTCTTGAAGTTTTCTGCAAATTCATCGGCACTCATTCCGTCTTTCAAACTTGTAGAAAGAACATCATCGCGATCACCAGTCATCATTTTGACAGCTGAATGTAAACCAGGTGCGAACTCACCATGACTTACCATAATTACATATTTCATTGTTTCGTCCTCCGTCTTATTACTCCTCCATGTTAACATGGTTTGTAACCTCTTTCAATCATTTGTTCACATAATTTACCATAATTCATCAAGGGATGTATACAAATGATCAAATACTGTTCATGCGTCAAGATACTTCGATAATTTCCGGTATTTCTTTAACGATGGCTTTATCTTCTTCGGAAAAAGGATTTGTTACTAAAGTATCGATATCTCTAAAATTACAAAACGCAAAAGAAGCTTTCTTCTTAAATTTAGAACCATCCATTGCTACAATTGATTTTTTTGACTGGACAATAACATGTTTTTTGATATTGATCTCATTGTACGAAAGAATCGTAAATCCATGAGCATTCGCAATCCCATCGCTACCAAGAATAGCGAGATCAAAAGTGATTTCATCAATAGCTTCAACGACACGATGGCCATGGGTCCGTAAACCGATATTCGTAACGGGTCCACCTAAAAAGATCGTATGGATATCCATCAATGCAGTTTGATAAGCCACGGGTATGCTATTGGTCACGACCGTGATGCCATGTTTGGTTGCCAAAACGGGCACTCCCAATAACACCGTAGATCCCGAATCCAAAAAGATGACTTGATTATCTTCTACCAAGTGCATAGCACGAATACCCACAACTTTTCGATCTGTTTCATTTTCTTTTTCACGCCATTGAAGGGGTGATTCTTCTAATTCAGAAAGACTTCGCGCATAGCCATGTTCACGAACAACACGACGTTGCTTTTCGAGATCGACTAGATCCGTTCGCAATGTTTCCGTCGTGACATCGAGCTGATCAGCGAGATCTTTGATGCGCATGCGACCATTATCAACCAACAACTGATAAATCTGATTTTGTCGTATCTCTTTTTTCTTTGACATTTCTGTCTCTCCCCTTGCAAAGCAAAATTATTATATCATTTTTTCTTATTTTACCAAATTTTTTACAAATTTATTGTTCTTCCCCAATGATTCGATACTGGAAATCTACTAGTTCCACCAAATAAATCTTTCACGATTTAATTATCTCCTATTTCTTCTTTTCCCTATCATTCCAAAGTAATATTTCTATTATCTTTTACCATACCAAATTTTTTTGTTGTTTTTTTTTTTAATATTCAAATAATCACATTGCATTTTATTTTTAAAATACAATAATGAAGATGGGACAACAAATCTGGAATTCCACACGTACAGAAATATCCATCCAGATATGTAAGTCCCCTTTTTTTAAATAAAAGTTATATATATCAATAAATGCCAGAGTTTTAGCCAAAAATGCCAGTTTATTGTAAATGAGAAGATTCCTGTTATTATATAAGTACAAAAAGAAATCGATGCATACGAAGAGGAGAAATCTTCGTTTACATCCATTTGTTCGCACACAGTACAAAATAAAATCATTTGAAAAGGGAAAATGGTAAGAAGAAATCTTCTGAAAAAAGCTGTTTCAAATGAAAAAAAGGCATTCAATAAGAAGATACATGAGAAGAGAGATCCAAATGGAAAGAAATCTTCAATAGAGGTATGTTTGGAGAATCGATGTACTAAAAAAATCATTTAAAAGAAAATAGTGGTAAGAATGGAAAGGATTCTGAAAAAATCGTTTTAAATGAGAATTGATGGAAATATAATAAAAAAAATGAATGCGAAGAGAAAACATAATAATAATAATAATAATAATACAAATCTTCAATAAAGGTCATTTTTGAAAGAGTATGGAAATCAAGTGTGAGGGTCAGAAAACATCCAAGAAGGGTGAAAGGGTATAAAAATAAGGTATACGGAAAACAAATAACCCACGAACAAATGGCATATTAAAAGAGCTAACAGATAACGTTAGCTCTTTTTAGTGAAATACGAATTTAATCAAGACAAATACAGCTAAACCAACAACCAATGGAACAATAAAAACCAATTGATAGTCACGAACAACTTCTTTCGATAATTCATTCCAACGGGCTTCATTGAACCAATAGTCCTTTTTATCTTCACTTTGCATAATGACGCCTTGATCAATCAAATTAGCCATCGTATACGAAATCGTTGAAGTTGATAAAGGCAAATCCTTAAATGCATCGATTTGTACAGCTCGCTTGGGGCTGAAAGCCTTATGTTTACGAAATACATTGATCACAGCTTCACTAGCGGTACGCCCACTATTTCGCTTCTTCATTTTTTCTTCTCGATCAAGAATCTTTTGCATCGTTGGCGTAACTTGCGGTGTTTCCTGCTTTTTAGTATCCTTAGCCATAATTATCTTTTTCCTTTTTTCTTCGACGCTTTCTTTGCGGTTTTCCACGCTTCGGCATGTTCTTTTACAACGACAGCCATATTATTTGGTAAAACAATTCCATCTTGGCCAATTTGGATCTTCACAGTTGGTACCGTTCCTTTTTGACGCTCATAAGAAGTGATCATACGAAAACGATAAAATTTTTCCATATAGAAGAACCCATCTTCGGCAAACCATAATTTCTTACGTACGCTCATCTCAACACCTTGACCAAAGAAAATCAATGCCAACGCTAAATAAGCCACACGATAGTAGAAGATTTGACTCATGTCCACTTTCATTACCGTACCTGTAATACATAAGAAAACAATACAAACAATGCCAAAGGCAAATGTCAACAACATCGATTTTTTGGATCCATCCAATACTTCTGCATGTGGATGCTGACTCTGAAATAATTCGAGAGCTTTACGGTTTGCCATGATCAATTTGACTGTTTTATATGTGGACCAACCAATAAAGCCAAATATGATGATTGCGATGACCCACATTAACATGGAATCACTAAACATTGAAAAATTCATACTTATTCACTCCCATTGCAACAATTATATAAAAAAGAAGGCCTTTGAATCAAGCTATAAAAAAGGAAGATGCCTCTGGTACATCCTTTCAATTCAATTTATATTTTATTCTTTATTAAATGTGTGGTGCTTTGATACAAATTGATAGCTTTTTAGACCAATGAAAACGCCTTAGGTATCGTATTTTTACCTAAGGCGCTTTCAAGAAAGTTTTAAGAAAGGGAATACGGCTTTCCCTTACCTATATTATATATCGGTGTATTTGTGGTGCTTTTGTGTGACTTTGGGATATATCGGTGTAGGGTTATCACGATTAAAACAAATTTCAAAAAAAAATGCAATTTGTGCTTGTATACCACGGTATACCGTGGTAGTATATGGGTGTAGAAAGATAGAGGCATAGATCATGACCAAGGAAGACATTAGAAGAATCGTAGAAGAAGATGAGCATTCCGTATACGGATTACGGATGGACTACACGGATTATCAAGTCGGTGATACCGTAGCGAACAGCCATCAATGGTACCAAGATCCACAATCCGATGATGACACATTCGAATCTGATAATTATAACGGAATCCTTGGTTGCTGGGATTATGGTGAACTCGACGGAACATGTGCTATCGCAGTTACGCAAGATACCATCGAAGAGGCGCTTGAAAGCGTTGAGCACTATGAGGGTGATCATCTATATCTAATTGGTGGTGACTATGCAGAATGTGGTAATGACTGTGGAGAAGTTATTATCGAAGACGCCAGAGTATTGGCAAAGGATTAACAGAAAAGGAGTAAAAAATTATGAAAATGAATAATGAAGAATTCTTACAAAACTACTGCCCAAGCGAAATGTTGCATGATATGACCCACGCCATTCACGATTATGAATGGCTGGATAAGGCATTCCGCGATGCTATTAAGGATTTACAATCTGACTTGCAGATCAACGGCAAATCTGAAAAGAATACTGTTGATTATTGGCAGTCTCAACGAGCAAAATTAAGTGATCTTGTACATTCAAAAAATATCGAAGATGCCTACAAAGAGTACCATGTTCGATTGGTAGAAATCGATGGCAATTATGCTTTGCATTGCACTGATACAGGCGAATACATGCCACTTAGCGAACAAGCGTTTGACTTTGTGAGCAAAAAGCGTGTTAAAGGTTTCCGAAAAGCAACCGACGCATATTTCAATTATGCTTCGTTATGCTACCTGATGGGCATCGAGCGTTGCCTTAGATTTGCGGATCTTTGGCCGCACACGACATCAAGCCTTTCGAAAAAGTCGGGCGTTCCGGATCAAACGGTGCGCGATCTGATGAAAGGCAGAACAGACTTTGCCAAAATGTCAGTCGCCAACGCAATTAAATTGGCGTCCGCGATGAATACCACCGTCGATGAGTTATACAAGCGGCTGTATCAATTCTAAAAAAAAATCGGCCACAAAAAAAGACAGTAGTACATGGGGCACTACCATCTCGAAAAGCAAATTGCTTTTTGTTCTTCTACTATACTATACCACAAAAAAAAGAAGATAACCCAAAGCATATAGGATCACTCCCAACGTTTATCCATCGTAAGTCATCTTCTTTTTTTAGTCCCATCGAATGTGACCATTTCACAGTCATATTATAGCATAAAAAAAAGAGGGTAGCCATATAACTACCCCTTTTACACGAAAACAATAGTTGAATTTTCTTAGTGCCACATTTCGTGATATTCGACACTATAATTTTTCTTAGTGTCATATTTTGCAAAATCGTGCACTAACTGCTTTTTTTAGAAAAACAGTAAAAACAATAACTGATTTTTGCAAAACATATACTTCAGTTTAAAAAGTTGTTTTGCAAATTGCTTTGCGAATTAATAAGTATCTTTGATGCATCTGTTTTCGAATTTTTTATATGCATCTAAATAGAATTCTTTTATATCGCCATTATAAGTTATTTCGTAATACATCCCATCGGCAAGCGTTGATGAAATCAACCACTTCCAGTTTTGTAATGCTTTAACCTTCCATACAACAAATACCTCATATTTTTTTGTGTTTTTTGCATCCAAATGTTCGTCAATATAGTTATAAACAATTCTTATAGCTTTTTCATCCATGTATCATCATCTCCTTTCTTTTAAAATAATTGGTCTGCTAATTCATACGTCTTCTCAAAAATCGACGGTTTGCAGGGATAGTACTCCCCATCTACGCCACGGATGATATAGTCGCCATAGGTTGCATACATGCACCCTTCCAAGGTCTGCACATACGCACCAACTAGGTATCCATCGTCCCACTTCAGTGTGATACTGCCTTGCGCGAAGTCAAGGATCTTGTCACGATTTCGCATATTGAGCTGCATCGCCTCGATGACCACTGGTTTCTTCCGGTAGTGGAGCGCCAATTCAATCACCCGACTTTCCGAAAATGCTCAATAGCTTCTTCAAAAGATTGATCAATGTGCTTATAAGTACATTTAATTTTTTGATATCCGATTCATTACTTTCATCTTTTTGTACGTTTTCTGTCTCATTTTGTGGTTTTTCCGCAATTTTAGACTTGTAATGATCGAAATCAACGTACATCGCATTTTTATCCAATCCGATGCCAGAGTGCTTATCTACGGATGTGTACTGATGGATCGTGCCCATACTTGACGTATCGCTGTTGTAGTTTCCATCATTTGAATCCCACTGAGCAACCCATTTATCATACTGATTGAGCGTGCTGCTATTAAGCCAGTTTTTGAAGACCCAGGATGACGAGTAGATACCAGTGTAGAAGCCGGCGCTTTGGACGCACTTGCAGAAGATCTCACACGTACGTAAGGCTCTTTCTTTTGTCCATGCGTTTCTTTTTTCCTTATACTTATCCTCGTCTTCCATATCGATCCACACGCCAAGTTCTGGTTTGTACTTTTGGGCCATCTCGATCGTATACTTGGCCTCTGCTTCTGCTTGATCGTCATCAATGGCGTAGTCATAGCAGTACAGCCCATAAGGGATTCCTGTCTTCTTGCACACATCGATCCAGCACTCTATCTCCTTGTCCGCGATCTCGCCGTAGTTGCTTCTTAAGATCGCAAAGTCATACGCACTTAGGTCGATGCCATCGGCATTGTGTTCCGAAAGGTCAACGCCCCAGTGCTTAACATTGGATTCATTGATTGTTTGTGCGGTTGTTGGTGTCTGAGGGGCCTTGGTGTCTGTGCTAGGTCCTCCAAAGGTAGCCCATGTATCAACACCGTATTTTTCGGAACCGGATACGGCCACAAAATAGCGATACTTATTGCCATTAGGCTCCGTTTCGACCCAACTGATATAACGATGACCATTCCCAATCCATTTATTTGTGTAGCTTAGCTTCTTACCAACCGGTAAGGTCTCTGCGATGATGCCCGTTGGCGAGTCACGGCGCTTGTTAACAGCCTTGGTAAGTGTGGCCACACCAACCTCATTGATCAGTTGAGACTCGCTATAACTTGAGCTCTCCTGTTTAGGTGCATAGACGTAGTATCGATACTTGTTGCCATTAGGCTCTGTCTCTACCCAACTGATGTATCTGGAACCGCCATAAGTAGTCACGTTGGTGTAACTTAGTTTCTTCCCGACTGGTAAAGTCTCGGCGATGATGCCAGTTGGCGAGTCGCGCCGTTTATTGGTCGGTACTGCAAGAGTATAGGTGCCATTCTCGTTGGTCAACTTAATATCTGATGCTGTTAATGATTTATGGACAAGGTAGCCAATAAGCTTAAGATTGCCATACCCATTAGGATAGTACGATCCAGGCGCTGAGCTCATCGAATTGAGGCGGAAGTTGAACTCCCGATAACTCGATTCAGAGAAGGTCACACGTCCACCGGAGATGCCCTCTACCACAGCAACGTGGCCATAGTAGTATGGCGCGACGCCACCTTGAAAGATCATGAGCGCACCGAGCACTGGCGTGCTCGATTGAGCAAATTCGGGCGCATGAGTCACCCATAGTTGTCCCGCGCCGACTACTTTTGAACTGCCATCAAGTGATTGTCGGCTTCCTACGATCTCGGAAATTCGTGCTGTTGCATACGTAAAGCAGTTAGGCATGGCCACTCCAGTACGCGCTACTGCATACTGCATCCACTGTGTACTTCCGAAATTTCCATATGATGTTCTAGGTGTGAAAGACATATACTAACCTTCTTTCTCCTCAAGTTTAGTAATTCGGCCGCATGCACTGTCTAGGTCTTCTTCAATCTTCTCAAGACGGAAGTCATGCTCGATTTGCTTTTTGGTCATTTTTTCGATGTCTGATTTCATAGATTTAAGATCAAGTCTTGTTTCACCACTATCACGGCATAGCTGGTCTAATTTGAGATTTGCCTTGACGACACCTTCTGCGTCTTGCTTACTATTGTTTCTGATCATGACAACGATATTGATAATCAATACCACAAATGCGGCCGAAGAAAACAAGAACTCGAAGGTCATTCCGTCCTTAGGCGTTACCATCATCCACCTCAGGCAAGCCACCTAAACTAGTTAGAAGTGATACCAGTCCGGCCAAAAGGCTTGCTGATAGCACCACTTTCCAGTCCACGGCCTCGATCATCGTACTAGCACCAATCGTACCTACTGCTGTTTGGCATATTGTCTTGACCGCACGGATAAGTGCCGCGTCCCACCAGGTCTTGTTTTGTAGTTTGTCCATGCTATCCCTCCTTTGCGCCACTTACGATCTCATCCATCTCGGCTTGTGTGAGCCGTCCGGCCTTGACGAGCATTTGAAGCATACGAAGTGTCCAGTACTTTGGATAGTATAGCTTAGCCATCTGATATACGGTCATACTAAGCACCTTCTTCCGCGGTCGAGTTGGTAGTGTCGACACCAGACATGGCTTTTAAAAAGTCGATATCCGCTTTCATCTGTCCGATATCGATGCCCATCGCGATAATCTGATTCAAGATCTCGTCCTGCTTATCTTGTTTCTTTTCTTCCTCCTTGGCCTTCGCCTCGGCCTCGGCTTGCGCTTTGGTATAAGCGTCGTATTGAGTCTGGTCAAAGGCTACATGTAACTTTCCTTCGGCATCGTAGGTAGCCTTATAACCCTCGATTTTATCAAAAGAAAAAGTGCTATCATCTAGCACTGCCTCGTTGTTGGTTGCACTTGTGTATGTTGTAGATACGGCCTGTACGTGGCCTGTATCGTCCTTATTTATATAGATAGTTGTAGACATATAGTTTCCTTTCTATTTCGTGTATTCTGCGATGATCATGAGCCATCTGGATGATTGTGCACTCCAGGTATCGTTACCCATAAATATAAAGCCATTATTAGCCGATGAGTACTCGATACCTGATCCCTTCCCCGAGCTTCCGACGCGCGTAAAGGGTATGTGTCCGCCATCTGATCCGCAAAGATAAGCGTAGATTCTTGTGATTTCGCTAAAGTTTGATCTTGCGAAGCTCTGCACCATAGTGCCATTAGACAATGCTTTGTTGGTGACCTTGAAAACACGTCTGTATATCGGTTTTCCATCCACCCATGTGGCTCCTGTCTTGGTTTCTGCGTATGAGTAAGTCATATCTTTGTCAGTCACTAGATTGTAAGCGGTCGACTGTGTCTTGGTTTTTAGCATCCAATCACCGCCTTTCGAATCAATCTAAGTAGGGCCTTAATTACCCCCCCCGAAGTGATCCAGGAACCTGTCACGATACGCTCGATGGCCCCAGTTGTAGTGGTGAACATACTAACATCTCCGGCCTGACTGACCATGTATTTTCCGTCTCCGCTCCTACCGCTTCCGGCGATGCCTAAGTAGTATATCTGTTGCGCCACTGTAGGCCGAAAACCATCTGGTATGGTGAGCATCACAGAATTGTAACCACTTTTTGGCATGTTACCGAGTTTCTTAAATTCGGCATTTACGACGCGTCCGCTCTTGTATAGCGTGACCGTCAAGCCGTTACCGGATACGGTAGCAGTCTGCACATCTAGATCAGTATCAGTTAGTACCTTGTACTCTGTGGAGTTAGCTTTTGCGGTCAGCATGCTAGCACCACCTTTCTGCGAGGTGCCAGCCAACTAAAGATCTTAGCCAGTGACCCCCCCCCCGATTCACACCGACGACGGCGTCAATTTGGCATCCATTGTTACTGGATGAGTTAGCCCACTCTGCTATCTCGATACGCAGAGAAGTACCGGACGATGTGATCAGCAGTGAGATGGTGCGATAGACAGTGGCCGATGCTAGATTATACCACTTGCCATTGTAGTATTTTGCAGCACAGATCGTGTTCCTTTTTCCGCCTGGTGCAAAAACGTAGATCAGTAGGTAGTCGAAGCTTGTCGGATCTTGTGTACATGTAATATTGTGCACATAATCGGTGGATTTGTGGCTCCCAATCACAGTCTCTTTGATGTCCTTCTGCTCCACCAGATTGTGTGCGGCATTTAAAAATTTCGCTACTATCATTTACTCCTCCTCCTCGAAGATCATTACTGTAGTTTCTCCGGCCAACACGGACTGTTTCCAGGCGTTGAGCGTATCCACCTGAGCTTTGTAAGGTTCAAGTGCTGTTACCTTATCCTGTAGCGTCGTGATCTGATTGGCCAGTTTTGCGGCCGTGTCACCATCAAGCGTGCCCTTGATCGTAGCGAACCACGTATTGAATTCGCTCTGATTGGTCTGCATAAATTCAGTCAGTTGGTTGGCATAAGAGTCTGTTGGTATCTTGGTCAGTGTATCCACACACAGACCGCAGTACTTGCTATTGAGTCGTGTATCGACGATATTGGCTTGTGTGATCTCTCCAGCGTTGGCCGGTACCAAAAAGTAAGCCAGTATGATCTCATAGATATTGGTCGTACGCACCGGTGTAGGTGTTACGCCAGTACCGACGACATACTTAAGTGTGCACGAGTTCTCCTCTTTTGAATACCGCACGGCGATATAGTCGTACCGATCAGACGTGTCTGCCACCTGTACCTGATACTGCTTGAGCGTATCCGTCCAGTACATCAGGCCGCCTGTCTTCTCCGTCGATGTATGCAGATAGGCCTGTCCAGGATTGACGCTTACAAGCATACCGCCGGCGGCACTGACCGAGAAGTCCGTGCCTGTGATATTTAGGATGCCAGATTCCCGTCCGACGAACCAACGCCTTAGGTCGTCTGCCAGGTACTCGACATCGTTCAATGGGAAAGCATTAGCCATCCTATCCCTCCTCCGTAGTTACATTTTTCTTTTTTAGTTCTTCCTCATAATTGGACAACGTGATCTTGTACGACGATCCGTCATCCTCCTGGATCTCATCGATGGCCGATATCCGGAATTGTTTAGCGATGCCGTACTTGACGGATTTGACTGGTATCACATCGCCTAGATCGTAGTCTTTACGGAACACAAAAAGTGTATCACCAGAGCTTATATCTGCTGTGAATTCACGGATCGCGGCACACTCTTCTAATTTTTCCATACCACGCTTGATTGCGTTATTTTTATACTGCTCTGCGGTATAGGTATGTTCGACCTTTTTATCATCCTGATAGGTCCATGAAAGGTCACGGGCGTCCACAT
Source organism: Absicoccus intestinalis (assembly GCF_033971885.1). Lineage (NCBI taxonomy): Bacteria > Bacillati > Bacillota > Erysipelotrichia > Erysipelotrichales > Erysipelotrichaceae > Absicoccus > Absicoccus intestinalis. The sequence goes on from NZ_JALBUS010000002.1 coordinate 100,644, forward strand.
ACAGTTCCTTGATTGGTCTGCCATTGGACACGTCGACCTTGTACACGAGCCTTTCTTCGCTCTTGCCTTGACATGCGACATAAGCGTAGTTTTTGTAACTGGATATATCATCCAGGTACGACTGCGTAACAATATTCCCGATCTCATCCGAGAATTTGACCGTATCAACGATACCGCGTTTGTACAGCTCGATGACATTCATCTTGCCGTCTTTACGAACCATGCGAAACCCAAGGCCTGTAGCCTGGCATATCGTTTCAAAAGACTCACGAAGGGTCTTCCACGTGGTATCGATACCATCGGTTATTTTTTCGCTTAGCCCTTTGGTATCTGCCGTGGTGATATCAAGCCCACGCTTGTTATCGTTGACAAGCTTATACAGGCCTGTCTCTACGGTCGTGATCGTAACCGTATTCGGATTGATCCGATCATCCAGGTTGTTAAGATACCCACGAACCTCAATATCTTCTTCTCCGGACGATGATACGTCCGGAAAGACATATGTGATGAAACCTATCTCATTCGTGTCTTGATTGACTAATCGATTCTCGGTAGTCAGTAGCTTGATATTGGCTTCGGTACCTTTGGCGTGTATCTCAAAGGTACCGGTCTCGTTGTACTTTCGGTTCCATTGGATGCTCGTGGTGTTCTGCAGGATATCTACTTTAACACCCTGTTTATCATAGATTGCGATTTCCATATCTACTCACCTACATATGTGTTCGCGAAGCTGATCGTACAGTACAGATTACCGATATTGGACGAGGCGTCAAAGCGGACCGCATTGCTTCCCTTGTCCAGTACGAAAAAATTAGAGTCATCATCCATCAAGTAGTAGATGTTCTTCTCGATACCATTTGATATGAGCTTGCAGTAGCGCTCATTCTCATATGTAGACACAAGAAGCACATCGCCTTCTCCCATCTCCAGATTAGGAAACTTAATATTTTCTTGCGTCAATACCTTCAATATTTCAGGCCCTTTGACATAGCCTGTAGCTTCGAAACGTGCCAGGAATCCTGTCTTATCGGACCCTTTATTGACTGCATAGGTTAATTGGTTAACGTCACGTGACCCAACCTTCCACGGTATCGTATTCGAGAAGGACCGCTTAAACTTGAATCCGCTGTTATAGGTTACGAAGGCTACGATCGACTCTTTGTTATCGCGCCAATACGGATAGGAAGCGTAGAGCACAAATTGGAATTTTTTATACACTTCCTGATCCTCGGAAATTTCCGGACTCTTCTTGACCTGGCACTTGATGTAGTGATCAACATCGGCTTCTTTATCTACAACCCGAAATATTAAATCATTATCGGGCAGTAGAGTATCAAGCAGCTTACGCCGATTGGCATAAGTGCTCTTCATATCGCCTTCCAGTGTTATCTCTCGGCCTTCAACAGATGAGGCCGATATCGTGGTCCCGACGGCGTGGATCGTCTGCGACTCTGAGAAGGACACATTGTTGACGCCAAGCCCCTCGATATTGGTCAATCGGAAAGGGTCGCCGGCGTTGAAGCTTATCTCAACGCCATATGAATTTGTGATATACCACTCTCTCATCGCTTGTTCCACTCCATTCTTCTTAACGCATTCTTCATCTCGGTTGCTTGTTCAGACGGCTTTAAAGGGCCCGTAGAGGTGAAGTAATTGGTCTGATTGTAATTGGTCACCGTGCCGCCAGATGTACCATAGGCACCTGCTAGACGAGGCACTGTAGCGCTTCCAACAAAGTTATCGATGACCGTACGAGCCGATTCTTTCAACTGGCTCAGACCGCCATCAAGCATCAGCCCATTGATTGTATCTTTAAGGCGATTCTGCGTATTTGTAGCGCTTGATACAGCACTCTGTACCATCTGTGCGGCGCTCTTCTTAACGTCTCGGATGCCGTCCAGGATACCATAGGCATACCCTTTGGACGCCCAGATACCGATATCATCACGGAATAGCTTTGCAGGCGAACCGGTTATCTGTTCTTTATTCGCCGCCGCGGCGGCTCTCTGTACCATCGCTCTGGCCGCTCTTTCTACATACGGGGTTCCCGCATTAATACCTTGCGCATACCCTTGCGCGGCCATGTTACCGGCCGTCTGAAAGGCACCGGTTCCTTGCACACCGCCTTCCGCGGCGGATTTCAGACCCGACGCATTGGATCGTGCAGTCCCTCTTGCAGATCCGATACCTTGTCCGTAGGCGCTACCAGAGTGCGAGCCTTTACTTCGGAACGATCCGCCAGTAACTGCTGTTTCTGCGAGCCTTTTTAAGGTCATTGCCGCTGCAGTAGATAAGGCACCGGATGCGCCTAGACCAGAGCTATACTGACCACCTGAAGCGGACCCATTTGCGAAGAAAGCACCGCCGGATGTACCTGTCAGTGCCATCATCATCAAGGTCATGGCCATCGACAGAACACCGCCACTTGCAGACCCGATACCGGATCCGTATTGGCCGCCGGACATGGATCCATTTGCGAACATGCCACCTGTATCTGCCGTTCCCGACAGGGCGGAGGTCTTAAGACCTAGTGCATGCATCAGTACGGTACCGGCCGTAGATCCGATACCGGATCCATAGTTATTACCTAGCGCCATACCTAATATGGACGTAGTGCCGTCATCCGTCATGGACGTCTTGGCGGCGGTCTTAAGGTTAAGACCCTCGGCCTGTACGCCTGGAATTTTGGCATGCATACCTGTCTGATAATGTGTTGATGTAGATCCGCCATTGGCCTCGGCATTTGCATCGATATCTGCTTGCGCACTGTCTAATGATGAGTTGATCAAAGCTTTTAGCTCTTCGATGCTTGTAGGCATCTTGATCTTGCCGGATAGGATACCTTTGACGATATCCTCCGGTATTTTCTGACCATCCACCTCGGCATTTGGTGCGAGGTTATCAAGCTGGATCAATCGCTTTAGTTGCTCGATACTTGTAGGCACCTGGTATGTGCCGTTCATGATACCTTCACTTACGCTTTGCGGTATATCGATACCGGCCTTTTTAGCTTTTTGCGCGATGCCGTCAAAACTGATCAGGTTCTTTAATTGGTCGATACTGGTCGGTACGGCATACGTACCGTCCATGATTCCCTCGCTCACGCTTTGCGGAATGTTGACGCCCGCTTCTTTAGCTTTTTGCGCGATCGGGTCGAAGTTGATCAGGTTCTTCATTTGGTCCAAAGTCTGAGGCAGATCATACATACCTGACTGGATACCTTTGATGACTGATTCCGGTATCTCGATGCCTGCTTCCTGTGCCTGTTGCAGTACAGACTGGAAGTTAGCGGTCTTTTGCTGTGCCTCCGCCGATGAATTGGCGTACTCGTTTAGCTTTTTGTTTAGGTCTGCGATCTCATCTTTATATGATTTTGTATCATTCTGAGACTTCTTTAGCGTTACCTTTGAATCCTCTAATTTGGCTTTTGCAAGATCCATTTTTTGGACCCACTCATTGGTGTGGTCATTAAGATCTTTAGTATGTTTCTTTGCTTCCTTTTTTGCCGCATTGTATTTCTTTTGTGCCTTCTCAACTGCATTGGTATTCTTTTCTACCCTTTTTTCGGATTGAGCCAGGTTATCCTCTGCCGTCGCTAAGCTTTTGGCCGTTTTCTTGGCCAGCTCTTGATAGGCTTGTGCTTTGGCTTGTTCCTGTAGCGCCGCGATATTGGCATAGATAGCACTTGTCGACTGATTGAGCTTATCCGTATTCTCGTCATACGACAGGTTAAGACCTGGCATTACCGCGTTCAAATCCTCGATATATTGCTTTAACAGTTGTTTCTCGCCTGCGGATTTGTGCTCTTTATTGGCCAGAGTCTCAATCTTTGCCGCCAGTGTCGTAGCTTGAGCGCTATTGGTATCCAGTGTATTAAGCTGCTCCTTTGCGGCCTTATCTTGCTCTTTTAAAGTAGCCGTAAACGCCTTGTGCTTTTCGATTAATTCATCGGTTTTCTTCGCATCCGTATCTTTGGACGCAGATGCGGCAAGGGATATTGCTAGATAAGACCCTACCGCGGCAGTCAAACCGATGATACCAACAGTTAGTGCCGTAGGTGATAGACCCATGGTCGCCAGTCTGAATAATTCCGTGGCCTTGGTGGCCATGCTCATATCTGCGGTCACCGTAGTTGAGAACAAAGATATTACAGCTTTAGCCTTATTGAAAGCACCGGCTATAGTGGCGCCTTTCTTGACCGCGATCATTGCCGTGCCAATACCAGTTATGGCACTGGCCGTTGCTTTCCCATGCGATATAAACCAACCAAAAGACTTGATCACGATCGGTATGGCCTTGGTGAGGCCTTTGACACCCACGCTTACCACCATGCCCATAGCGCCGGCCACTTGTGTGAAACTGTCCGCCAATTGGCCGTTCTGCATGGATGCGGTCAATTCATTCAGGCTCTTGATTGAAGCCTTTACGGCTTCGGTAAGAGGGCCTTTGAGCTTGTCATAGAAAGCTATACCTAGACCTTCCAGTGAGCTTTTTAGGATCGTGAACTGACCTTTTAGGTTGTTGTTCATGGTGTCAGCCATCTTTTTAGCCGAGCCGTCACAATTATCAATTGAGTCTTTTAATTTTTTATAGTCCGAATCCGAGGCATTGACGATTGCCAATAATCCGGACATACCTTCCTGTCCGGCAAGGGTCGCCGCATACTGTGCTTTTTGGTCGGCAGTCAATCCGGAGAAGGATGATCGCAATTCCGTTAGCACCTGGCCAAAAGGCTTCATGGAGCCATCGGCGTTGGTCAGTGAGATATGCAGTTGATCCATCGCCGCCGCTACATCATCCGTAGGCTTGGACATCCGCGTAAGTATGGACCGCAGTGCCGTACCTGCTTGCTCGCCCTTGATTCCGGAGTTGGCCATCAAACCAATGGCCAGTGCCACATCCTCGATCTTATAGCCTAAAGCTCCGGCCACTGGCGCAACATATTTGAAGGTCGCGCCCATCAAGCCAACATTGGTATTTGAGTTAGATGATGCGGCCGCCAGAACATCCGCGAAGTGTGCCGAGTCTGATGCGGCCAAACCAAAAGCCGTCAAAGCATCGGTCACGATATCGGAAGTAGTGGCCAGGTCCTCCCCAGATGCGGCCGCCAGGTTCATAATTCCTTCGATACCGCTTAGCATGTCACCGGTCTTCCATCCGGCCATGGCCATATACTTCATGGCCTCTCCGGCTTCCGTAGCGCTGAACTTGGTTTTGGCGCCCATTTCTAGTGCCCTATCCCGTAGAGCCTGGAAGTCCTTTCCAGTAGCACCGGATATGGCTTTTACCTCGCTCATGGCGTAATCGAAATCAGTACCAACCTTGAGTGCATAGCCGGACATTGCCACCAAAGAAGCACCAGCTACTTTAAGGCCTGTCTTCGCGGCTTTTCCGATCTTGCTTACGCCACTGGAGAAGCCTTTTTCGTTGATATGAGTATCAAAAATTAAGGACCCATCTGCCATATGCTGTCACTTCCTTTCCTTACCATAAAGCGGCACCTATATCTGTATCATCAATCGGCGCATGAGGCAGTGCGATCATACGTTGTATCCGCTTGATCTGTTTGCGCTGCTTTCTGTCCTTGATATCGCTTAGCTTGATATTTCGGAATCGCACGCGCTCTTTGAGCTCACTGTCTCCGCTCATGGCATTTAAGAGGATGTTGAACCGCCACCAGTGCAGATCATCGATGCTCATCAGGTCAATGCTATAGAATTCCTGGAAGGCGGCTATGATATAGTCCGCATCCGCCGTGTAACTGAAGGTCTCTTTTTGCTTGGATGTTTGCGCATGCAGCTGTTCGCCGCATCGCAGAAACCACCCAATTTGTTGCATCAGTTCTTCGGCGTCTGTGCTCTCTGGCGTCTCCTCCATGAATAGGCCTTCAATCAAAGCACCTATATCATCTCTTGTATGTCCCATGATCACCTCATTGATCTGCAACCAGTACCGGAAGTCTGTGATGATCCGATACTCTTTCTCAGATACGGCCAGTGTTGACGGCAGTTTCTGAGTTAGTGGATTCATACTAGTTCACCATTTTATCTTTCAAGAATTCGCTCAAATCTTTATAGGCCTTATCTAGCTGTTTAGATGCTTCTACATCTGCCTTATTTGCCTCTTCACGGGCCTTCCTCATGAATTCGGTATAGGCACAGATCGTGGTCGTTGTAAGCACGCGGTTGCGCTTGCCGTTGAAAAGCTTATCAGATGTGCCGACGCCAAATACCGTATCAAAGTATTGGTTCCAGGCCTCACAGTATAGCTTTGTTTGATCCCATTGCGTGATATTTGGCTTGTTTAGGGCCTTTTCCAAATCCTTTTTATTAAGAGCTTCCTCAGCCTCATGGAAGCGCATGGTGTCATCATAATCGTTCCAGTCAAATTCGAGCACTGCATCTCTGATCTTCCATTTGCTCATGGTTCTTTATCCTCCTTTTCAGAAAATTAAAAAGGATGAGCTAAGTGCTCATCCATCATATTTGCTTAGGCGCCTGCAGATTCCTTGCAGGTAGCCCAATCATCCGAGGTCGTAACAACCACATCTGTCGATACACCTTTGGATTTCAAATCACCGGAGTATGTGTAAGTGTTCTCGTCGTCTCCGTCCGAATCAGGGATGACTGAGTATTGACGCTTTTTAGCTTTGTACGACCCTTCTGTCGTACCTGGTTGCGTAAAGTCAACCACGATGATCGTACGTACGGCATCGTCACCTACCAATTCGTTATCCGTGATCTTGACGATATCATCATGCACGGCGTTGCCCACGTATTGATCGAAGGCATAAGAGTAAGATGGACTGTATCCTGTTACGTCACTGTCCTCGCCTGGTTGATCTACATATTTACGTGAGTACTCATTTGCGTTAGAGCTTTTCGACATTTCTGTGAATTTCGTCATGCGTGTATAAGTCCCATCGGTCGCACCACTTACTTGCATAAAGGCGACCTTCTTATCACGTGTTACTAAGCCTTTTTTAGCTTCTGCCATTTAGTTATCCTCCTTTAATCTAATATTCCAGGTATGTTACCCGACATTGAATCTCGTATTTGGCCATACCTGTGCCGTATACGTCAAAAAGGTACCCTGGTGCGAGTACCTCAATACTTTGGATATTCGGTATGTCGGGCAGATTACCGATATCATTCTGTTCATTTATCCACTTTTCAAGCCGTTCATAGAAGCCCGATGCACTGATCTGATCCAGTATGTCCGACGAGTATTGCCCCACGGACATGAAACTGAAAGGATACTGCATAAGCTTCTCGCCATCCGTGTATCTCTTGATCACGGGACTGGCGTTGATCTGGCTTACGATAGCGTACTGTATCGCTTCATTGCCTAGATAGTCGACATTGAAAAGTCCATCTTTTAGATACGGGCATTCGCAGAAATAGTCACGTATCTTTTCTAATTTATTTACCACTTCCAATTATCCGTCCAGCTCCTCTCATGATATGATTCAGATTCTGTGCTTTCATTCGCTCGAACCACTTCGCACCGCGTCGTGGTGCTCCGCTATAGGTTAGCGGTATGTTGGTAACGGTCTTAGGTGCATGACCAATCATGACCTTGCCGTAGTACTGATAGCGCGCATATGGCGTACTGTATCGTACCCAACCATCGCCAATCGATGATGCTCGCATGCCACTGCCTCGCAGTACACCTTGACGGAACGGTACCATAGGATCACTCAATCGGATGACCTCTGTATCGACATAGGTCTGTGCGACCTCAAAGCGATTGCTTGGGTTGTAAGTAGGGTTCCATTTGAGCTCACCTTTGACCTCGCCGCCTTTGGTGCGTATCACAATGGTCCGATTTTCAAGTGGAATGTTAAAAGTACGTGCCATCAGGATCCGCTCACTCTCACATGATTGGAGTAGCCGGATACGGAGTGCATGTTATAGGTCACGGACTGGACCTCGAAACACTCCGGATAGGCCTTCTTGATATCTGCTAGGGTCTTGCACTCAATATCGGCATCACCAAGTACCATGCAGTCCGTCACCTTGATCACAGGTGCATCAGCTGCGGTTGCTACCGGTATGCGTACGATCACGGCATCCGCACTTACTGCGGATTTGCCCTCGATCGTGACCTGGCTCTTACGGAACCACGAACCGGTTAGCACTTCCTTCTTATGGACATTGGTGCGCGTAGCTCTGTCATACACACTGTATACGTGTGTGATCACTTGATCAGTATCCAACATGCTACCACTTCCGATCGTCCCAATAAGGATCATAGCCGCTATACAGTAGCCCGGTAGGCATCAGGTGCTTACGTACCAATCTGTACAGATCTGCTTCCTGGCTCGCATGATCACGCTTCTCAAAAGTGACCGAGTGCCCGTCCGTGGTTTCACTTGCGATGCCGTCCATCTGGTTAAAGGCCTTGTCAAAGTCTTTCAAACGATCAGCCACACGATAGACACACTTTTCAAGGGCCCTATAGGCCGTTGGTTCCTGTGTCTCCATCTCGGACAGATCGTCCGGAATGCGACCGTGACAGTAACCGCGCACCGTCATGATCGCATCATCCACATAGTAGTCATACTCCTGATGTGTCATCGGACTAAGGCTCGAGCTCTCATAGTTATCGTATGTAAGAGCCATCAGCTACACCTCCGATCTAAGCGGATGCTTTTTTCTTGACCAATACAGTTTCAGGTCGTGAGATCATATCGCCATAGCACTGACGGCCTTGGACTGCGGAAGCACCGATATGTGCGCCGTCTTTCAAGTCATTGATTGCTACAGGTACCATCCACTCAGCTACATAGTGGCAGAATACGTTGTTACCAAGAATGTATTGGACATTCAATTTGTCATCAATATTGTCGGATTCATATACATTGACACCGGCAATACGTCCAACCACACCCGACTGGATCACCGAATCACCTAATTGTGACGCATGGATGAATTGGTCGGATTTCAACAATGTTGCGTATGTGTCGTTGGTTACCGCTAGCCACATCTCATTGACATTGATGTGCTTCTTTTTTGCCGTCTGCACAGCATCCACGATATCTTCATAGATATTGGATTTGGTCAATGCTGCGGTTCCAGACAAAGCAGTACCAGTGGTCGCGCATAAATTAACCAACTCTGAATCCAAGCTAACGCCCATCGAATAACCGGCCGAATCTAAACGATCGGCTACCAAGTTGTCCGGTACACTTTCTGCGTCAAATCCGTCAATCAATTCATTTACATATTTATCTTTATCGATAGGTAATGTTTTGTAAGCTGTGCTTCCTTCGGATAAGGTTCCGCCTTTTGATTTATTGTAATCGCCAACCGCTACTTCAGTATCACGTACTGGGATCTTTACGGCTCCGGCCGTTGGTGTTCCTTCATAGCGGGTATTGAATAACCCGGCAAAGATGGAAGTAGCGCGTAATTTCGCTAATACTAGATTTGAATATCTTTCTTGTGGTGTATGTGCCATCTTTTATCCTCCTATTTCTTAAGTCCTGGATTCAATTCGTAGAAGCGCTCTTCTACGCCGTCCAGGTCATCAGACCCAGGTGCCCTTCCACCCATTGGTGCGCCTTTTCCTTTTGGCTTAGGGTCTGGATCTGTTGATTTGAAAGCTTGTGGATCGGACTTCTTCAGGTCCTCGATAAATTCATCGGCGCCAATGAATTTGCCATCTTTGAATTCAAGATTCTTTTCGTCGAACGCCTCCATAGCGGCTTTCTTGGCCAAATTGCTATTGAATTGGATCGTACTAAAATACATCTGCTTCGCGAAGTCTTTATCTTTCGCCGCCATATCTTTGTTGTACTTGTCTTCCCACTCACTCAAATCGCTTTGTAGCTTTGCTACATCGACACCGTCATAAGTCTTGACCTTTTCGGTCAATTCATTGATCGTGTCATCTCTTTTTTGGATTTCCTTTTTCTGTTCTTCCAGTTTTTGATTCCATTCTGAGGTATCGGTACCATGCAACTTCATAATGGCATCAATCTGTTCACTGGTAAGCCCCTCGATCTTTTTTAGATCATCTCGTTTCATTTAATTTTCCTCCATAACACTTTTTTAACACGGTTCGCTCCGCTCCGGTCGTTGCCTTTTAACGCCATACCGAGGGCATTTAAAAAGACCTAAGCATCACTTAGATCATCATGAATAAATTTAGGTAGCTTTCGCTTCGGCGGATCTTTCACGTATATCGTCTCCTTTTCTGTCTTGCCGCAAAGAATACACGTACGTACTCTCTTTTCTGCTCTGCATTGTAGGTTATGATCGTAGTATGATTTATCAATCGATTCAGTATAGATGTGTCTGCACATGATCATATGGCCCCAGCGCTCTTCCAAGCTTCGTGGATCTTTGGCCCTTGGATTGCAATCCAATCGACCATCTCCTCATTTTTAGCCCAATGATCTGTATATCCAGAACATGTGGACAACCCACTCTCAAAAAGAAAAGCGTGAATAATTTCGTGGCGCAAGGTCTCTTTCATTCGTTCTGCAATGGCTTTTGGCGTTGTATTAGTCCAGTCGTCTAAATTGCAGATTACAATTTTTTTATTGTAAAAATCAACATACCCATCTGCATCTTCAAGTTCCACATCATCTTTTCGATTGCGATAAAATATCTCATATCGCGTATTTAAAATATATACCATTCATCTCTCCACTAAAAAAGCACACCATTTCAGATGTGCTAATTAATTATTTCTGCGATTCCTTTTGCAAGGTTTGCCGCTTTTTTCATCAGGCTATTGTCTTCAAGATATTCAAGACCGTCAACCGTTATCTTGATGTTACCAAGGCCTAAGATAGTATTTGATTCTTCATCAACATACTTCTTGATTGCGATACCATCTATATAGCCTTTTTTGAGAAGCATTTCCAGGATCGCATTGCGCCGATTCAAAGAAGTACCAAGCGCTTCAGGGTCTAGTCTATTAATATCGAATTCAGGATAATCCATAGATTGCTCAAGTATCTTGAGTATCTTGTAAATTAATTTAATACTTTCGGACATGACTATCACTCACTAATGACTAAACGATCAATAATGGATTCGGCCATATGGGTCTTTTCTGTGGCTTCAAAGTCATTGTCATATAACTCATCAACAGTAAATTCATGTAAAAAAAGAATGATTTCTTCTTTATCTTGTGAATCAATAATTCTTGAACCGTTTTTAATATTCTCTGTAATCCATTTTTTTTCTTCTTCTAACAACAAATTGATCGCCTCCTTTATAGTCTATTGGTTTGTATTAAATCACCGCTATCGGGGTTTATAGTAACCGCACATTTTCCTTTTAAGATATATGTTTTAGACCGCTTGCCACTCTTATGCGGCTTTATGGTCGCCTTATCGCTATTTTGTAAGCAGTCTTTTATATACTCAATAGGTACACCTTGTCTTGGCTTTTCGCTCATAATCTCAGCCTTAACAGCAAAACTGTTTTTATTTATGGTTTCGTTACTAGATTGATATTCGCCAATCACCCTATCAATAAAGTGTGTCTTATATCCAGTAATCATTATATCATCACTAGTCTTTAATCCAACTAGCTTTTTATCGACTTCTTTAGCAACATTTATATAGGTTTCTTCGTCAATCAAAGCTGATATATCATGATTTTGAATCGCCTTCTCTCTGCCTTTTAACAGCATTGAATATTTATTAAGCGATACATTATTTGTTCTCTTATCACCTCTTGACGGGATACCAGTACCAACTTTACCAAGCCCGTCGGCATAGATGCGCTCTTTCTGCTGTTTCAGACCCATGGCATCGCTAAATCTAGCGTATTCATTCATCTGAGCTCGATATCTGGCCTGTGTGGCCAGTATATCAACTTCGGAACCACCGGACTCTTTCAAGATCTTGATGTGCTCACGATAGGCGCGCATATTGGTCTCCATCTTACGCATCCTTTGCGTTGCCTCATAACCTGTATAGTCTTTACCTTCATATTCCTTTGGTGTGTCGTTCTTCCACTCTTCGAGCTCTTTCTTGGTGTAAGTGTGCTTACTTAGTCCAGGTATCACCGGGTAATAATTGTGGTAGCAGTTCGCCCCGAGAAGGCCCGTTACATCTCCAAGGCCACATACTTCTTCAAGCTCTCGCTTGGTGTACCATCCACCTTGCCAAACGGCATGGGTTGGTCGAGCATTCGCATGTGCGGTAACCTCAAACATATCTGTGTTAAGGTCTTTGGCCACTTGATCGGATATACTCGAGTTGATATCCGATAGGCTCGACATGACCGCACGTCTTGCTGCTACAGTTATGCGGTTGTGCCATCCAGTGTCATAGTTGATCCACCTCACGCCGGAGTTGGTCATCTCTATTACGGCCTTGCGCAGAGTCGTGTTGTAGTCAAAGGCACCGGATGCAATATCTACATAACACTGATTGAGCTTGTCATTAACATAGTCCGTTAGCCTTACCGCTTTCAGTCCGGTATCTTCTTTTACGACAAAGCCAAGGCTTCGAGTCATGTTGGTGTAGTCATTGATCGTGTTCCTTCGCTTCTGATCAACGATATTGCGCAATTGCGTATTGGCTATCCATGGCACAAAGTCCTTATTCAGATATTCATACATCGGCTTGTAGCGAATGTAGTCGGTCTTGATGGCTTCTTCGTAAAGGCCATTGACATAAGCCTCAGAATCACCGAGCGCGCTCTCTACAAGCTTGCGTATATCTGCATTGGAGTAACCCATCAATTTGAGTTGATATAATTGCCAATCCGCACTACGTGTGATCACACCGGCGTCATGGATCCGCCTGGCCACATCAAGCATGATCCGTATCTCCAAATTCGCAAAGATCTTTTCCGCGCCATAACCATAGGACTCTAATGTGCTTGGGTCGATCATACTACTCTAGTACGTCCGCTTGCTGTGGCAGATTCTTGAGAGCTTCTTCAATGGATTCATTGCGCCATCTCGATCGGTATTCCTCAGGACGCAGCGTTCCATTGGCCAGGTCTGTCTGGTCATTTTTACGCTCGGTCTCCTTGTCTTCGATGATCGAATCATCAAAGTCAATTTGGATATCTTCATACTGGATATCTGTGCCCATTAAATAGCCAATCGCACGGATCATGCCACGGATAGCGGTATCCAGTGGCTTCTCATGCTTCTTCAACGTAGAGTACATATCACTGTCCTCACTGATCACCTCAGTAGCCGTCTTGACTCCTTTGGTGGCGAATTCATATTGATTGGTACCCATACCGCATTTCTCAGATAGTAAATTCAACTGAAACTGCAAAGCCTCTTTTAGTTCACTGATCCGGAAAGAAGGACTAAAGTCATGTAGCTCAATACCGCCATCGCTTCCACCTTCGCCGACCATGCGCAACACTTCCTCATTGTCATCAATCACATTGTGTTGGTTACCGTTGGCGTCCATCGTGAAGCCTTCGCCAGCCATGAGTATATGTCGGCGTCCGGTGCGTACCTCAGAGTCAAAAGCATCAAAGGTCGTGTCGATTTCTTTCAGTACATCTACCGCATTCGCGTATACAGATATGCCCATCGGGTTGTAGATATCCACATTATTGACCTGTTTTGGTTTCACGATCTGGAACAGTGGGATATCCGTATTCAAGTATGTAATTGGTTCCATGCCTTCCGGTAGCGGCAATTCATCGAAGGAACCACTTGCCTTGATCTGTATCATGTGGTTCTCGATCTGGTACAGACCTCTCTCATCCATCACGTGCATCTGGATATACAGATAGTCACCAATGCTCTTATCGTGGCGTTGGGACGCGAAGGCGCACTCTTTAATACCTGTCGAATCCCAGGACAATGGGTAGATCATATTGGCCATGATGTAGTCAACGAAGATCTCATCATCCTTCATGTATTCCAGGAAGGCCCCACTTCCTAACGCACAGTACTTCTCACACAATTCGTTGGTGTTCCCTTCAAAGTCATTGGCATCCAATATCTGATGGACTCGGGTATTGACGGTTTCCGGTTCAATGGCAATCTGAACTTTTTCGTTCATCAATAAATTGGCCCATGTCTCGCACACCGTTTTCGCCATCCCTAGTGACTTGATGACCCTGGACCTCACAGTCACGCCATTCCAGTACTGTGTCTTGTGATTGTCATCCAAGCTATTCATGTACCAATCCATCCAGTTTTGTATGATTTTGTAATACTCGGCATCGACAGTGTCATATCCAAGATTCTTCAGATAGGCGCATACACCGGACGATGTCTGTTTGGCCTGTTCGTTCATTCCTTGTCCTCCCTTTCTAAGTACGGCAGCATGCGCTTCATGGTGCGCCACTGTCCCATGACCGCGTACCGGATTGCATCCATCGCGTGGTCATGCTCTTTGATTGGCTTCTCGAGGCCCCGATCAATCGAATCGGGGTCGTAGCCGTATAAATAGAATTCAGATTCTGCATTCTTCTGCTTATCACATAAAAAAAGTGCATCGTAGCTTAACAGCTTCTGCACTCGGTTGATTCCTTCGGTCACTGTGTTGTCTGCATTTCGTAATACTATCTCCGGACATATCCGCTTGATCTCCTCCGCCAAACCTTTGGCAGACGGATCAATATAGACGTATACACGCTTTCTTCCATGCGTCTCATACAAGGTATCAAGCATAGCGCGAAAGTCCTTGGCGTAATCGCTAGGGCTCTTCTGCCGTCCGGTATCACGGCCGGAATAGTAATATTCATCCAGGCCTTGCATACACTTATTTGTCATATCCATGCCAAACACTTGATAGGTGGTCGCGTTCATCTGACCATAGTCGACACCGATCGCATAGTAAGCATAGTTATCCGTAGAGCCTATATGTCGGATGTGTCTGTCCGGATCAAACATGTAGTAGATCAGATCATCGATACCGACCGCCTCACCAAGCCACACCCATCGATACATCTTGTTATCGGCCTCGGCCATCTGATTGGCCGCATCAATAAGCTTTTGTCCAAGCCACTCGGCCGGCACATCCTTGTAGCTTGAATGGATGTGGATGCAGTCGGACCGCTTCTCCATCATGCGCACCCATTCATTAACAGGCGCTTTCGGGTTCTTCGGCGGGTTGAACAGGTAGAGCATACGGAAGAAGTTATCATTGCCACGTACGAAGGTGGCTTCAATGTTGGATAGCTCTTCGGCGCCTTCTCCCTTGTCAAAGAATTCAGTCAGCTCATCCAATACGACCATGCGGATGCTTCTTTCCTCATCGATCATACCTTTGGTATCATCAATCGAATCAGATCCGGTAAAGTAGATCGTATTTCCATTGGCTAGATATGTCATCTGCATTGGGCTCTTGGTGATCTTGAACTGACTCTTTTTAAGGCCAAGCCTTTGGATTGCTCGAATACACTCTTTATAGACTGTCTTACGCAGCTTGTTGTGATGCTTGCGCATGACCACGACAGCGGTGTCCGGTTCTGCCACGATCAGGTAGTCGGCCAGTATAGCCATACAGCTCGATTTGGTTCCGGCGCGACCGGACGTGAGTATCTGATGCATATGTGTCTTGTCGTTGACCAGTGGCAGATACTTTGGGATAAGGATATCGGACAGTCTAACTGTCTTCTTCCGGTGCGTCATTGATGATCACCACCTCATCATGTACATCTTCCACCTGGTTCGCGTCGAACAGTCCGAAGCGTTTGCCAAGCAGTTCCGCGGCTTTCAAGGCCTCTTTTTCATCCGGTGCTTTTTCGATGGTCCTAGCTTTCGAATAACCTTTACCAGTACCCTCGACAACCACGACCTCCGCTTTCGATTTCTTTCTCATTACGGAAGTAAGATACTCCATGACTTCGTTGATGTCCGCAGTGTTATCGTTATGTATTGCTTCAAGGCGATCGTCTATATAGGCTTTGACGTTAGCTTTTGCTAGCAACTTAGATGCACAGGCACTCGCCACTCTGTCGCTTTTAACATTTTTGTAAACAGACAAATAAGCCCTTGTCGCATTCAAATCTTTAAGATACTCTTCCGCAAATAGCATCTGCTTTTCAGTCATGGCTACCTCCTTTCGTCTAGGCACGTAAAAAGGCGGCAAGATTATTTCAAATCTCGAACGATCGTCCACTCATCATCAGACAACGTCCATTTCTCTGCCGCCGCTTTCTCTGCCGCCGCTTTCTCTGCCGCCGCTTTCTCTGCCGCCGCTTTCTCTGCCGCCGCTTTCTCGGATAAAAGAAAACCTGAACCAAAAATACCTTTTTTACGTCTCCTCTGCGATTCGAGACTTCGTATAAAGTGCATGCTTTCCGCTTTTGCTCGGTATGTTATGCCATTATGCGCAATCCTTTGTGCCATAGCTGCCGTCAATACGTTCGGCGGATATGAGTATTTAGGCATCTGCTTTTTCTGCTTTTTCAGATTCTCATTGTTTGCTACTTGCACAACCTTGTACAAATCTGCATTGGCATCGATTTTCCAATCTCCGAGGTTCGTGACAAACGACGTACAGACGCCCGCGCCATTCTCGTATGTAACATTTACCCCTACAGGTAAGTAGTTATCCTCCACAGAAGCAGAAAACAGCGTAAGCGCGGGTGCAAACAAAAAGTAGTTGATACCATTTTTTACATAGAATCTGCGTATTTTGCTTATTATCGAGAAAGGTGGGTTATCAATCACAACGCAGCCATCCGGATAATCATAGTTCTCATAATCTCCACCTGGCCAGAACGGCCGCACTATCTCCCTGCCCTTAAGCCCGTAGTATTCAACCGCCCAGTTCCTGACTACTGCATATACATTCTCCGGTGTATAGCAGTCATCTGTTGTCAGCTTTGGCTTAAACTTGTCAACAAAATCTTTATATTCCTTTGTTTCTGCTGATTCAAATTTCATTCTGTTCCTTTCTGAAAATGAGTATAAAAAATAACACGCATTTCTGCGTGCTAACGAGTGTTATTTTCAAGAGGATTGAAATAAGACCCCTGAAAGCAGCACGTAAAAAGGCGGTCCGTTAAATACGTCCGCCTCGTGTGCTTATCATACAGCCCTCTTTCCTTAGGACTTCGTACGATATCATATTACCACTTAAAAGTGGTTTACAGTGTAAACTCTTTACGATTCCACCCCGAAGATATACTTTTTAATTCTATCTTCTCCGATAGAATCGATAGCGTTATACGCTTCATTATCTGAGCCAAAATAGATCGTTCCTATTCCAAAGCCATCAGACTTATTATTATAAATCCATATATCATAGTGAGAATCAAAGTCACAGACGATATAGTAATTATTTTCTCCTTTTTTAAACGTTCTCCTTCCCCCAAGACGCAGCATCTCTGCTTCAATCTTACGCCTTTCCACTTCGGTTTCCGCTTCATCTTTCGTTAAAAATACGTTACATATTTCCCTGCTTCCAATTTGTAAAGGATTACCATCCCATGGTCCAGGCAAGACGCTTCCATTAACATTGATAAAATAACATGCATCTCCATCTTGCAATTCCCATACCGTTTTAGGCTTATCAATATATGTTTCTAACTTTGATTCTGGTCTTGTATATGTATATTTCTTTCTATCAGCTTCAAGTTCATACCAGTATTCATTTCCCGAAAAACTATACCTGTCAATCTCTACTACAGTATAGATATCACCATCTTCGATATCTCTGACTTTTTGACCTTCTTTGAATTTAGGATCTTTTATTTGCATTCTTATTCACCTCAACATAACTTTCTAATTTCTTTTTTGATGTGCTTCCACATACCTTGACGTGTATACCCGTACTTCTCCGCCACATCGTCTGAATGCTTTCGGTAGATGTACAGGTCCCACAAGATATTCTGATCCGCCAATGGCAATAGCTCCGTCCACCGCAGATCAAGCAGCCGCTTGCGGAAGTGTTCAAACTCTGCCTCCTTACTGGATATGATCTCATACAAAGCCAGTGGACTGTGGTACTGCGGTTGGTAGTGCGGCATTGGCAGAGGGCTCCGTATCTGCTCCGGTGTGAGGTTTGGACCAGATCGGGCTAGTCCTGTCTTCTTGTGATTGAGAACTTCAAGTTCTTCATTGATCTCGATCAGACGGTGGCAGCAGTATCGCACCGTCTTGAACTCGGATATCAAATCTTCATACGTCATGTCTTCTACCTCCTTAATGCATCGATCAGGTTCTGCTGTGTGACCTTCTTACGGTCCAGAGCCATGATCATATCTTCATCAATCGTATCTTTGGCGATCAGATGGTATATCAATACATTCTGATTCTGTCCCTGGCGGTACAATCTAGCATTGGCTTGCTGATATAACTCAAGATCCCAGTTTGGCAGTGTATACCACACCATGATGTGACCGCCTTTCTGCAGATTAAGTCCATGCCCTGCACTGGCAGGATGTGCCAACAGGACATCTATATGGCCCCGATTCCAGGCGTTTACATCTTTCGCGTCTACCAATTCGCGGACGTTGACTTTCATCGACTGAAGGTGCTTTTTGATGCGATACAGCTCATGTCGAAAATAGTAGAATACCAACACCGGATTCCCATTCGCGGATTCGATCAGATCATCCAGTGCTGCAAGCTTGGAAGAGTGGACGATCTGTGTACCTGTAATCTCACCATTATCGTTTTTGGTGTATATCTCTCCGGAGGTCATTTGAAGCAGTTGACCGCAAAGTACGCCGGCATTGGCAGCTATCAAGGTATCATTATCGTTCAGTTCCAGTACTTTCTCTCGCTTGTAAGCGCGGTACTGATCAAGCGCCATAGCAGGCATCCTGATTGGTATTTCGAGGCGCTGGACAGGCGGAAGCTCGGCGCACTCCTTCTGATTCAAGGACATACAGATATCGCCTATACGCTCGTAAATGCGCTGTTCTGCATCGTCCTGTGGCTTCCATTCGTAGACGATATAGCCGTTCCGTCTTCCAGGCTTGAGATATCGCTCACGGAACTGGCCAAGCGTACGGCCTAACCTCTCGCCTCGATCCATCAGATAGATCTGGCTCCAAAGGTCCGGTATACCTCTTGGTGCTGGCGTACCAGTAAGACCAATAAACCGGTCGACCAAAGGCATCACTTTTCGTAAAGCTTTAAAGCGCTGTGCCTTTGGATTCTTGAAAGCCGATAGCTCATCAATAACCACCATATCAAAGGCCCAATCACGGCCATGCTTATCAACAAGCCATTGCACATTTTCTTTGCCGATCAAGAATATATCGGCATCAGCCTGTAAGGCTTCCTCTCTCTGCTTCGGTGTGCCAGCAACGACAGAGTAGCTCATATCTTTCGTGTGGTCCCATTTTTCGATCTCATCGGGCCAGGTGGACTGGATGACACGTACCGGACCGATGATCAGCACCTTGCACACATCGATCGGTACCAGCTGATCCAGTACCGTCAAGGTAGTCACGGTCTTGCCGGCACCCATTGGAAGAAAGAGTCCGCACTTCTTATGATCCAGGCAGAACCGTATCGCACGTTTCTGATAGTCGTGTGGTCTAAATTCTGTCATATCGTGACTCCTGCGGAAGCATGCCAGCGCTCAGCGACCGGATCAGATCATCGACCTGCTCTTTGGAAGACAGGCAGTACACCTTGGTGCCGCGCTTGCGGATCTGTTTGGCTATGGCTTTTTGAAGTTCTCTTGGTTTTTCACCTGGTGCCTTGGTCTCAACAAAGAAGGCATATCCATAAATCAAGCACAGCCTATCCGGTACGCCGGCATTGGATGGACTCGTGAACTTGAAGCACAAACCGTTGAGAAGTCCGATCTGATGCACCAGGTAATGCTCAATCTGTTTCTCGACCATGTGTTCTTACCTCAAGTCTTGCCCTGTTTCGTTCGACTTTTTTGTGAACAAAGTAAAGGATCAGATCATCCGGCAGAACGTAATAGAGTTCCATCTGCCGGATGCATATCAACACATCTGCGATTTCTTCGGCCATATTGCGAAGGAATGGGTTCTCTGAAGTAAGATCAAGCATATACACGTCCACGTATCTTGCCGCCTTACTAATTGCTTTCTGCAGTTCGGACAGTTCTTCCATAGCAATCAGACTTTGATGCTCGATACCGTAGTAATCAAGCACCTTAAGCTGATGCTTATCGTCTATCAATGTTCTTAGTGGTGTTTCTTGATTAATCATCTTCATCATCTCCAATTGTTTTTTTTCCAAATCTTTTTGACTGGAAACGCGGAAACGGAAACGGTGAGGTTTAAAACTTTATACGCGTATACGCGTGTATGTGCGTATTATACGCGTGTATATGCTATATATTATATATTTTACTAAGTTATAAGAATTACCGTTTCCACCGTTTCCAATAGCTCTAAAACGCTTATTTTATCGCTTTTCAACTGGAAACAGTGACCGATTTCACCGTTTCCAAAAAAGCATTTTACCGTTTCCACCGTTTCCAAGTTCATTTATTATTAAACATTTAATTTAATCTTAACCGTTTCCATTTTGGCTTCACCGTTTCCAATTTGAACGCCACCGTTTCCAGTTTATTGCCTGGTTTCTGGATTGATGTACACTTTTTGTTTGCCATATTCTGGCCCTCTCTGCCTTGGTGATTTCCCTTTTGGCCATCCGATATGGTCCATGATGGCCTTCAGTTCTCTCTGGTCCGAGTTAGTAAATTTGATCCGTGAACCTTGCATGACCTCGCACCATATCTCCAACAGACTGACGCAGTCACGTACCTCGGTGCCTTGTACCCTGTCCTCATCGGTATCATTGAGCCACTGGATTCGGCTTCCAAGGTCCATATCTTTCCATCCTTTTGGCAGTTTGGTGTCGAGATAATTGCGTACCAGGTCCTCACGTACAGAACGATAGGTATACTCTTCCTGCGCTTCCGTCGCTTTCTTCTCAAGCTCATCTGGAAGATACAGCTTCTCGCCTTGTCTGAAGTACGCCGTTGCCTCTGCCCATATCTGATCACGTTCCTTAGGAAGGCCCTCAAATATCGATTTGGTCGCTCGATCAGCATCCGTACCGATTGGCCAGAAGCGTCGGCTTCCTGTATAGTCCCTTAGAAACTCTGTGTCATTGGTCGTCCCGAAGAAGACACATTGCCTTGGGTTGTCAGATACACGTCTTGCATAGGCCTTTCTATATCGGTCCTCTCGCTTGGATATGAACTGCTTCATGGCTTCTATATCTGCACGCTTGGCGGCACTCAATTCGGACCACTCAAGGATCCATGCACCTTGCAGTGCCTCATATCCTTCTTTACCGGATATCGATGTGATCGAGTCACTGAACCACTCTCCACCAAGAATGGACAGCATGTGGCTCTTGCCGATGCCCTGTCGACCTACGAACACGGTCATGTAGTCCATCTTGCATCCTGGTGTAAATACTCTTGCTACGGCGGCCGTCAAGCTCTTTCGAGCCACGGCGCGCACATACTCAGAATCCTCACTGCCTAGATAGTCGATGAACAGTGTATCCAGTCGCTTGATACCGTCCCATTTCAATGACTTGAGGTACTCGCGTACTGGATGGAATGCGTGTCTTTCCTGGACATATGCGATCGCATCATCTGTCTTTCCTCGAGCCACCAACTTGTATTTCTTCTCAAGGTAATACCTTAACGAGGCATCGTCGGTATCGGTCCATGTGGCATCCGTCTGATCATAGGGCCACCATGGCAGACTTCCAAGCTTGACAGGCTTCTGTCTGAACTGATCATATCCGCCGATGCCATCTTTGATATTTGGATCGTTCAGTAGGATTTGAACAATATTATCTGTGGTCTGTTTCAGGTTGCCTTTCTTGTCGTATTCGAGCTTCTCGAGCCATGAGGTATCACTTTCTTCTGTCTCGTCACCGAAGTCCTCCTGGAGCGCTTCCGCCTTGTCCAACGCCAATTGCTGGCGTGTATTAGAGTCCTTTTCCATGAGCTCGACCATCTTTTCATTGGACACTTTATCTTCAAGATCCGGCCACTTATGGAGCCGTACGAGGTCGTAGGCATTGCACAGCTTCTGACCGGTTGGGTCGGTATTGTGATTGGAGTACGCGAACTTATCATCATAGATGACCAGTCCGCCACTGGTCGACCCCTTGGCATAGGTCCATCGGTTCGGGTCCGCCGTTGGTGTGTATTCATCTGGAATAAATGTATCGATGGCTTCCTGTATCGTGTAGGCACGGCAGAAGGCCCCGATCCAACCCTGTTTGGATAGCGGATCTTCCGCCTTAGAGGCTACTTTTTTATGTACCTCGGTCTCATGTGATGACCGAGGCCAGTAGCTCATGTCCGTCCAGTCCGGATACTCGGCTAACACTGCATCCGGATCCAGCAGATCACCATCCTCGACCTGGCATACATACTCACCATCCTTGGATGTAGACGGCCAGAACATCATTCGCGCCGGCTGATATGTCGTATCATCGAACCGATCCATGCCGATGAACTCGGCCTGTTTTCTAGCTATGGCCTCGTATTCGTCCGGTGTGACCGGTCGTGATAATGGTATGCACCATCTATACTTAGGCTTTTCTGGCGTATGCTTATGTGTACTGTAGATGACACACGCATAGCCGTAGAGCATGTCTATATTGTCTATAAACTCACTGTCTGCAAAGTCTGCATCCAGTGTGATCATGGAGCGTGACAGTACGCTCTGATTGTTGCGCCGTCCGCCTTTGAGCTCACCGCCGACAAAACCGCCCACATCTTTGATTTCCGACTGCTCATCGCGACTCATTGACTTATATTCAGCCACCGTCTCGCGTGTTCGTACGGTGCTCTTTAGGCGCTCTGTGAATGCGTCCCATGTGATATCCAGATTATGATACTGTTTTTGCCGACGGCTCTTGCACGTCGCTATTTTCATCTTGTCCCCCCCCTATCAATCCTTCTTATAGTAGCTGGATGTGAAGCCGTCACCTTTGAGCATCAGTCCAGGTGCCCACTCGATCGGTGTGGCCATGATATCCAGTATCTTTTTATAGATTTCCTCTTTTTGCTCTGCCGGTACCTCGCATATGATTTCATCATGCACATGCATGACGATCGGTATACCTGCTCTGTCGCATCGGTAGAAGGTTTCGGCCAGGCAGTCCCTGGCGATGGCCTGGACAACGTTCTCGGTCAGCTTGCCGCCCCATGTTGTAATGGTCGTCCACTTGTGCGCCTGGTTGAGACCGTCGAACTCGATATGACCGTCCTTGATACGAGGGTTGACGTACGCGATATTACGACCGCTTGGCAGTCGGATATAGACCTGATTGCCATGTCGGAAGCACATCATATTGCGATCCAGTGTGACTGTTTCGCCCTGGATGGCGCCCTCGAAAGCGTGACCTAGAGTGTACCAGTATTTATGGATGTGCGGACTGGATCGGCGCCATCGGTCGACGGTTTCCTGCATCTCTTTTTCGGACATGCCGAGTTTATCGGCTTTGAAGTTCTTCATTGCTGGTACTCCGCCGCCATAGCCAAGCGCCAGTTCCGCGATCTTGCCTTTTTGGCGCAGTTCTCCATTGACACCATGCTTGACCACGGGCACACCGAACATCTGCGAAGCCGATGCACAGTAGATGTCTCCGCCTTTTTCGAACACCTTCATGCGCCATGTTTCACGCGTAAGCCAGGCGATCACACGGGCTTCGATAGCACTGTAATCAGCGACCGCAAAGGAACATCCGGGCTTTGGTATGATGGCCGTACGGATCAACGTAGAAAACACGTCATTCATGCTCGGGTAGAGCATCTCGAGCACGTCCCAGTTGCCATCTTTGACCAGGCTTCTCGCTGTGTCCAGATCATCAAACTTAGGCTTTGGGAAGTTCTGCGGCTGTATCAATCGTCCGGCCCATCGTCCTGTCCGTCCGCCATAGAATTGAAAGCATCCGTGTACCCGTCCATCAAGGCATACCGAGCGCGTAAAGGCATCATATTTTTTTACGGATGTCTTGCCAAGCTCCTTTCTAAGCTCGAGCATCTCGCGCGTTTCCGGTTGGATATCGTCACTTTCCAACATGTCGTCGATCGCGCTCTTGCGCAGCGTATCGATCTTATGTCCTTCCTTCTCCTCAAGCCAACCTTTCAGCTGGACGATGGATCGGGGATTCTCAAGACCGGTCAATAATTTGGCCCGTGCCATCAGATCATCGGAGTGATGCGTACCGTAGCTCTCGATTGCAGATACCATATCCATATCGATCTGTATGCCTCGATCGTTGATACGCTGATCAATGTACCAGTAGACCCACTCCGATGGCTTGATTGGTGTCATGCGATTGAGCTTGTCCCATATGGCTCGCTCGGCGATCACATCACGGCGATTGTACTCAATGAAAAGCTCCCACTTGTCCGGAGCATCCTTCGGTCGGTTGATGGTGCGTCCGCCGTTAGCCTTGGTAGGCTTGCACGGCTTGCAGAAGTACTGTATAAGACGCCGTCCGGTATCGAGCTTGGTCTCATCCTCACCCAATCCAAGTGCCGGACCTAATTGTGCCAAGCTTGCTGGGTATCCCTGTTCACTGGCCATGATCATAGTATCTTCCCACTGATCAGGCGGCAGATAGTGACCCTTAGAACATAGATATTGCGATAAGCATACGCGCTCGAAATTGGCATTGTGCGCGACCTTGAGCACTTTTGGATCCGCGATATCCATCCTCAATGGAATCGGTATATCCTCTTTGGTGACGTCAATGACCTTGACCGGTCCGTCGTCATACGCATATCCAAAAAGAAGTATGCGAAAGTCGTCGCTTTCTGCATACTTGTATAGGCCGCACTTGGCGAGGTCGACACTGGAGAAGGTCTCCAGGTCGATGTGCAGTATCTTAGAATAGATCATCATCGTCATCTTCTTCGACCTCATCGGCGAAGTCGGTAAGTCCAGACACGCGGCCGCCCATAAAGTCGCCGTCTTTCTTTTTGATGACATTGGACAGACCGCACGCGATACCGGTACCAGTACGGCTGTATGGATAGAAATTGAAAGTGATCTTGCCATAACATCCGGAATAGACTTCTTCTTTGATCTGTTCCGGTTGCAGTTTCATGACGACCCCTTTTGACAGGATGCAGACATCCGGTGCAGTCACTGCTTTGGCGGTCATCATGTATTTGCCTTTATAATCGGTATTGTCCATATAGCGCTCATCCTCATCGCAATCGACTAGGATGCCGTTGATCGTTCCTGGCTTTCTTTTTAATGGCGTGGCCTTGTTCGCAAACAATTGGCCAAACTTCTCGATGCCCTCCTGTTTGGCTTCGTTGTAGTTATCTTTGATTGTTTCCAAAGTCTTGTGATCGCTTTTATCGATAAGAATCGATACACTGTATTTTGGGTTTGGTGCATCATTATAGGCATATGGCTCCGCTAAGTGAACAAATGTAAATCTTACTAATCCTGTTTTTACTCTTTTTACTGGCATAAATTAATCCTCCTCTTTTTCATCTTTGAAATCATCGATACCGGATTGCCACTCCGGTCTTCTATCGGTAACTGGTACAAGCACAGGCTTGCCTTGCGGCTTCTCGATACAGCCTTCGGTAAGCTCTGAGAAGTGCTTTTTTCCTACAAGCTTCTCCAGTGCCGTGATGGTCTTTAATTCCGGCGCTTTCATGTAGGCTTCTTTCGAGTAGCCTTCCTTATCGAGCATAGACATCACCATTTCTTGATCCACTATTTTTCGCCTTGATACACCTTCAACGACTTTATAGCCGTCGTAATGTGTACCGTTTAAGGCCTGGTTTAGCGCGAACTCTTCGATATCTTTGGTCCAGGCTTTGACATCCGGAAGCATCGGCAGTATCTGCGCTACTTCATCATCTGTTAGAAGCATGGCGTCCAATTGCTTGTACCTCTCGTTCATCTGCTGGATTTGTTCGGCTCGTGCCTTGCAGTTTCCTTTGACCTTGCAGAAGCGGCACCACTCTCCAGGCTTCTGCTTTCCTTCGCCCTTCCAGGCCATATCGGCGCTTGGCTTGACCACCATGGCTAGCCAAGTGGTCAGATCATCCACATACATGTCATATGTACTGATGTGATCCAGGCGCGGCTGGAAGATGTGGAGCTTGATCTGGTCAAAATCAAAGTACATCTCGAACTGATTGAGAGCTCCGGCGCCGTAAAGCATCAATTGTGAATTGTGCGGCGCATCGACTGGCACGCCTTTGCCATATTTGAGATCGATGACGTGCAAGGTGTCATCTGATACTACGATCGCATCCGCCGTACCGAAGCCGCCCGGGATCCATGGCGTTAGATCCAGTTGGACCTCGACATATAGCTCGGTCCCTTCACATTTCTTTTTTTCTTCGTTGAACACTTCGACCACATAGTCTCGGTATGCAGTCGTAGCTTCGTCCATCTCGCCATCCTCGCATTTGACCTTGCGTCGTGGATGGCCTTCTTTCCAATTGGTTAACTTCTGTTCAGCTTTTGCATGCGCGACTGTACCTTCGGCGGCATAGATGCTTGCCTGTTCCGGTACTCTTTCTTCGAGCCGGGCGCTTGGTGTGCAGTGGATCCATCGGTTGCTTGAACTTGCACTCAGTACTGCGTGTTGACTAGGCATGAAGCGCTCTCCATAGTTCATCCATGCGGTCTTCTGGAACCTGTTGGAGCTTCTTGGCGCCGAACTGATCAAACAATGCCTTTAGCTCATCTTTTCCGTGCGAGCGTTGAAAGTCTGCACAGGCCTTTCGTACATCCTCGAATGAGTACTCAGGCTTTTTAATATCTGATCCAGTTGATTCTGTGCTTGTCTCAGCTGGATCCATTTTGATGGGATCGGGTTCAATCGGATCCGTGTTCCATGGCGCATCCACTGGTGGCTCATGGCTTACCTTTTCTGCATGCTCGTCCAGTGCTTTCTGTACCGGACGATTGGCCGATCGCTCAAGGCTTTCCTTGTCGATCACGCCCAAATTCACAAACAGTGAACCCATGTTGCGACTGAATTCAAGTGCTTTGTCAGTCACATCAATACTTAATTTGATATCCATATTAATCCTCCTCATTGTCCTCGACAACGATTCGCTTCAGTGCGAATTCGACGAGCAAATCGCCTAACGCGCCCTTGCTGTATCCTGTTTCCTCGGCGATCTTTTGAATCTTTTCGAAGTTGTTCGCATTAATCATGAGAGGCTTTCTTAATTCTGATTTTGTCTTTGCGTTCGCTTTAATGATTAGTTGGTCCATATGTTTTTTCCTTCTTTCTGTTTCTCGATGCGCCCCGATCTGCCGATGGTCGGTAATTGACTAGGGGAGATTACATGGTTGTACAGGGTTGCTATATCTGCTTTTTGACCATCGACAGGTCGAGGCACACCGAAATTGTGTTATACTATTTGTGGGTTCTTATCGGTCCCACTGAGCGCTACGTCCTTCGAATCTGTGTAGTCGCTCTTTTCTTTTCTCAAGCTCCTTTAGTGAGATATTCATATATTTGGCCAGATCCGGTGGATTGATGTAGTACGTGTATCTTGTACTACCATGCATCCGGATCGCGATACCGATCGGCAATGCTTTCTGTTGCAAGGCGATCCGAATAAATTCCGGATTTCTTTCCAACAAATCCGCCGCCTCATTTACGGTAATTCTCATGGCTCTTGCCTCCTTTCTATAGAATCTTGGTTGCTATATCTGCGATCATGGCTATGCCGCTATCGAGATTGACACAAATCTCTTTCTTATAGCCGTTTTCGAATTCGGCTACTACGATTTCATCATCATCCATCTTGGTGTATTTAAGACTGATAAGATCGTATAGGTGTCGTGTCTTTTTTAGTGCTAATAGAAGCGCATCACAGATTGCTTGCTTGTCTTCTCTCGTTATGATCGCCTCTCGAATCGCATTACGTAATATCGCCTGTTCATCCTCTCTCATTCCGATCGCCTCCTTTCTATCCTCCTAAAAGGCCTATCACAAAGGTGCATACCACGAATGCCGTAATTAATATGGCAGCATCATGCTTGTCCTGTTTTTCTTGACGCGCCTTTTCTCGAAGAGCGTCCTGAGCAATTCGGGCGTCAATTTCTTTTTGGATTCGGTGGTCGTTTATTTTTTTCATAAATTCGTAATTCATAATTTCTTGTGTTCATCCTTTTTATCCGCGTCTTCTTGGCATAAAGCGCAAAAGATGCCATATGTTGTGGAACTAGTGACTTGATTGATATCATCCATAAGGGCCTCTAGGTCTTTTCTTGAGACATCACCTTTTTCCTTCATGTAGGCTCTGACCACTATGCTGATCTCATATGGAAGCCCAATTTCTAATTCACTTTTGTAGCTGGTCATTTGTGATCCTCCTTTTGTATATTACGGTTTAACCGTAATTTTAAGTCAAAAAAATAAGCTGATTATAGGAAACGCCATAAACCTTCTCGATGCGTTTAAGTGTTACGACGTCGGGGAATGTCTTTCCGCGCTCGTAATTACTTAGAGTATCAACGCTTACACCGATAAGTCTAGCCGCGTCTTCTTGACTCAGCTTTTTAATTTCTCTTGCAGTTTTCAGTGTCATTTTGATATCGCTTGGCATGTCAATCAACTCCTCTCTTTATCTGCCTCAAATGTACTACGGTTTAACCGTAATGTCAACGGTTTTTCCGTAATATTTTCGGTTTATCTTGAATTTATTACGGGTAATCTTGTATAATATAGGCAATTAAATAAAGGAGAATCTCTATATGTCTAGCCTAGGAAATAAAGATATAATGGCTGGAAACATCCAACGATTTTTAGATATTTCCGGTAAAACAAGAACACAGATTTGTAAGGATCTGGATATCCCGTATACCACTTTTGTGGATTGGATCAAGGGGAACACCTACCCACGAATCGATAAGATAGAGCAGATGGCTAATTATTTTGGTGTTGAAAAAGCCGATCTAGTTGAACCAAAAGAAGCCCGTATCGTGCCGAGCTCTGTCAATATACCATTATATGACCATATCTCGTGTGGCACGGGCATGTTCGTAGATGATCGCCCAGAGGACTATATAGCCATACCGGATAAATATCTGACACCTGGTGTGGAGTACTTCGCCAACACGGCACATGGTGATAGTATGATCAATAAAGGCATCAAGGACGGTGACGTGCTTGTGTTCGAGCGTACGTCAGTCTTGGAGAACGGTATGATCGGGTCTTTCTGTATCGATAACGAAAAGGCGTACTGCAAGATATATAGGCGTCTGCCTAATGGCATGATCATGTTGGAGTCTGCCAATGACAGGTATGACCCAATAATGGTAGACGTAACCAATGAGTGTTTCCGAATCATTGGGCGTTATAAATTTAAGTTCAGTATTGAACAGTGAGGAGAGAGAAAAAATGAAAACAGAAAACACTATTGCTAAGATCTTGAAATTTGGTTCAATTTTTCTATTCGTGATCGCCGTCGCAGGATCGATAATGCTATCGTACGTGGAAACAACAGACTATTCTAATTTGTATGATGATTATAAATATGACGATGATGATTATGATTATAGCGATGATGATTATGATTATAGCGATGATGATTATAGCGATGATGAAAAACCAGAAACAACGACCGAATTCGACTCTTCAAGCTTTGTTAGATATCTTTTTGAATCTACAATCGCCTGCACACTTATCTTCGCGTTTGGCGAACTAATTGAACAGACAAGCCAAACACGAAAGCATGTAGAAGAAATGGAACGGGTGCTCAATGGAAAGACAGCGCATGATATTCTAGAAGACAAATAAAAAAAGCGCCCTCACTGGCGACTGGTACTCGTCATAGAGGGCTTGCACATAAAAAGAATGACTGACAATCATTAATCTTTTTATGTGCTCATTTTAACACGAGAAAGGAATGAGTACAAACATGACAAAGAGATTAAGACGGTTACCAAATGGATTTGGATGGATCGATAAGCTACCTGGCACACGAAGAAAGCCATATAGGGCTAGGGTACTAGTGTCCAAAGAGCTTGATATGGACGTTCAGAAAGTTAGAAAAAAGTTTCAGACAGTTGGATATGCAGAGACCTGGACCGATGCTTTTGAGCTTCTCCGGGCATATCACAGCTCGCCGTATGGCTTCGAAAAGAGGGGCATGACGGTCAAGGAAGTATATGATGCATGGTCGGCCGACCACTTTCTCATCGTCTCGGAATCGACGCAAAAAGGCTACCGTGCGGCCTTTCAGATTCTCGAGCCTGTCTATGGTATGAAGTTCAAGGACCTGACTGTCCAGGATATCATCCGTTCTATCGACGCATCCGGCAAGAATGCACCAACGCTTAAAAGGTTCAAATCCATGATGAATGCCTTGTATAAGTACGCGATTGGACAAGGCATCACAGATCGAGACTTATCTTCTTATATCGACCTGTCCAGGTATCGCAACAAGAATCCGAACCGTACCGAGCATGACCGCTTCACGGCCATCGAGATCAAGCGGCTATGGAAACATACGGATGACAGCACCGTGCGCATCATACTGGCCCTGATATACTCCGGTGTGCGCATCGATGAGCTTCTCAGTCTCAGACGCGAGGATGTGCATCTTGATGATCAGTATTTCGATGTGACCCACTCTAAGACCGACAGTGGTGTGCGCATGGTACCGATTGCCGACAAGGTCCTGCCGTTCTATCGAGAGTGGATGGCTGTTGGTGCCGATACGCTTATCAGTCGTGATGGCATACGGCCATATACATATACCACTTTCCGAAAATACCATTGGGATCCGGTACTCAAGTCATTGCGCATGCATCATACACCGCATGATACACGGCATACCTGTGCAAGTATGCTTACGGAAGCAGATGTCAAGCCCGTGGTGATCAAGAAGATACTCGGCCATAGTGCCAAGATGGACGTGACCGAGAAAGTGTATACCCATCTTGATGTGTCGACCCTGTTGGAAGCAGTTAACTCTATCTAATTTGTGGGGCTTTTGTGGGGCTTTTGTGGGGCTTTGATACAAATTGATAGCTTTTCAGACAAATGAAAACGCCTTAGGTATCGTATTTTAACCCAAGGCGCTTTCAAGAAAGTTTTAAGAAAGGGAATTTGATTATGAAGTGAGCTTTTCCTTAGCTCTGTAGAAAGAATACACAACAATCATGGCTTATTTATGCCAATAATGTGTGAAATTTTGTGATTACTTACGGTTCTTTTTATTTGCTTTCCACATTTTTGTTTTTTGTGTGATCTTATCATCCATCTTTTTATTGATTTGAATGGCATATTTATCTTTAAAAACTAAATGCAACGTATGAGATCCAATCCCACCAATGGGTTCTCTTTTCTCAATATCTTTAAATTTGAAAAAGCGATCCCCAAAAAAGAAACCATCATTCACAAACCACATTCGTTTATTTGCCAATGAAGAAAAGACCATACTAATAAAAATAATGGAAATCATGATATAAGCCACACGGTATAGTCCAACAGAATCGGCATTGACATTCATCGATTGAATATTCAATGCGATCACAATGCCAACAACGGCCATGATGCCACTGGAAATGACCCAAGCTTTACTATCATCAAACAATTCTGCATCGGCATTCACTTTTTTCCATTCTGTTAATGCTTTTCTATGCTTGGAATAGATTTGAACCGTATGAAATACGGAATAAATCATATAAGCAACCAAGATCAGCATGATCAACCAACTTGTCCAATTACCTGACATATTTCATATCCTCCCTGAATCGATAGTCGTATTATAGCATACTGTGCTACACTAGTAGCATGAAACCAAAAAATAATCTTGCTCTGATCCAACGTATGAATCATTCCACAGCCTTTCTGCAACGTCACAATATGACGATCGTCGAAGCTTGGGAGGGCCATGCTCGTGTCGATATGACCATCGATGATTCGATGTTAAATGTCTTTCAAATCGTTCATGGCGGCCTGCTTTTTTCTTTAGCCGATACCGCTGCAGGGACAGCCAGTTTCGCTAGTGGCAGAGAAAGTGTGACCCTGAATGCATCCATCAATTACATCAAACCTGCAACCGGCAAAAAAATCACGGCCATTGCGACCGAAATATCCAGAGGCCATACAATTGGCAACTATGAAGTTTTCTTATTCAATGAAGAAGAAACCATCATTTCCCGTGCTACCTTTACGATGTATTTTCTCAAGAAAAAAGAAGAAAAGTAACTTACTGTTCTTCTAAAAAGGCTTTCAATGCTTTTAATTGTTTGACCGCTTCCAACCGTCCCATTTTATATACCCGTTCCAATTCCTCGGGATCATGACAAATCGAACCAATATTTAATGGCTCTTGGGGACGAAGCACAAACAGCTTTTTGTCTTCTTCTAACACTTTGATGGCATCCAACGTCGCATTATAAGATGTATGACGATGCTCCAGATCTTTAATGACTTCTGGATATCGTTTCAACAGTACACGCAATGTCTTCATGTTTTTTTGTGGTTGTTTGCGATAGGATGCGGGTTGCGTCAACAAAACAACTTGTTTCTGATATCCCAAAGAAAACATTTTTTTATAAGGGATCGGATCGGACACACCACCATCATAAATGGTATATCCATCCACATGGACGGGACGAGCAAATACCGGAATCGATGCGGATCCACGAATCCAAGTCAGATCATTATCTTTGCCATCGATGCAACGATGATACAATGGATCACCTGTATTCGCATCGGTTGCGACCACATAAAAATCCATTGGATCTTTTTTAAAGGTTGCTGAATCAAACACATCTAATTTTTTTGGCAATCGATCATAATCAAATTCTGCACCATATAGATCTCCTGTCAAAAATAAAGAACGAAAACTACAATATCGCCAATCTTGACAATATTTCTTATTGTAGCGTAACACTCGATAGGGTTGATGCGATTTCAGATTGCACCCAAACGTAGCCCCAGCCGAAACCGCAATGGCTCCATCAAAGGTAATGTTGTTTTCCATCCAAACATCCAATACACCGGCGGTAAACATACCACGCATGGCACCGCCTTCTAGTACTAATCCTGTTTTCATTCATCATCTTCCTTTCGGAATGCTTGTGCATATCCATGATCTTCTCTAAAGCCTTGATATAAAGGGGCTTTTTCAATCTTTTCAATATGATATGGCGTGGTTTGATAAACATAATTCAGCCAATTTCGATACAACAAATTCGCATGAGAACGCCATGTCAAGATCGGTCTTTGATGCGGATCATCATTAGGAAAATAATTTTCGGGTACATGAATGGGTTTTCCGGCATTCACGTCACGGAAATATTCTTGGGCTAATGTATCCACTCCATATTCAAAATGACCCATCACAAAGATCTGACGATATCCCTTGGTCACAATGATCGTTGAGCCTGTCTTTTTGGATCGTGATAAAACAACCAAACGATCTTCTTTTGCGAGTTCTTTCTCATCAATTTTGGTATGGCGTGAATGCGGAACATTATGGATCTCATCAAAACCATTGGTCAAGAAATCATATTCATCGCACAATTCATGTGGAAAGATCCCAAATAGTTTTTCCTTCAATTGATATTTATGGATACCATAATGATAATACAATCCCGCTTGTGCGCCCCAACAAATATGCATCGTAGAAAGCACGTGACTCTTGGTCCAATCAAAAATATGGGTCAATTCTTCCCAATAGTCCACGTCTTCAAAGGGCATTTCTTCAACGGGGGCACCCGTAATGATCATACAATCGTAATAATTTTCTTTTAATACATCCCAATTTTCATAGAACTTTACCAAATGATCTTTGCTCGTATTCTTTGATTCATGACTCGAAACTTTCATCAGATCAATATCCAGCTGCAAAGGTGACTTACTTAAGAGTCGCAAAATTTGGGTCTCGGTCTCAATTTTTTTAGGCATGAGATTTAAAATAACTACACGCAAAGGTCGAATACGTTGACGACGTGCATTCTCATCATCAATCGCAAATATCTTTTCACTTTCTAATATTTCCTTTGCCGGCAATTCATTTGGAATATTAATAGGCATAGTTTTTTGGCTCCTTTTGTCGTTTAGTACTATTCTACAACGAATTTAAAAAAAGAACAGTGTTTGGCACTGTTCTACTTAAAAGCACGCTTAAAACGTTCGAACGGCGATTCCGACTGTCCATCGCGAATTTTTTCATACAATTCCCGATCTCGTTTGGATACTCGCTTTGGAATTTCAACTTTGACTTCTACATATTCATCGCCCGTACTTCCACGACGAGATTTTACACCTTTGCCTTTTAGACGGAATTTCGTATTGGGCTGGGTTCCCTCGGGAATCTTTAATTCAACATCGCCATACACCGTAGGCACTTGGATCTTCGTACCAATGGTCACATCAATGGCACTGACCGGTACAGTGATATAAATATCATCGCCCTGTCGTTTAAAGGTTGAATGTGGTTTTACATGGATCTCAATATATAAATCACCATTTGGTCCACCATTTACACCACGTTCTCCTTTACCGGCAATACGAATCTGTTGACCGGATTGAATACCTTGTGGAATCTTGATATCCAATTTTTGACGCTTATGCTCATAACCCTTACCATGACACTGATGACAAGCATGCGTTACTTTCTTACCAGTACCATGACATTCTGGACAAACCGTTTGTTGCTGGATGACACCAAACATACTTCTTTGTTGGGTCATGACATATCCGGTACCATGACAGTGTGGACAGGTTTGTACATCCGAAGGACTTTCGGCACCTGTTCCATGACAATGGCTACAAGGCTCATCCACTTCAAGCGAAATGGTTTCGGTCTTGCCAAAGATCGCATCCATAAAATCAATGCTCATCTGCATGACGCGATCATTTCCTTGACGTGGTGTATTGGCTTGTCGACGTGAGGATTGACCAAAACCACCAAAACCACCACCAAAGAAAGAACCAAAAATATCATTTAAATCGCCAAAATCACTATAACCACCAGAGAATCCTTGACCAAATTGACCATCGACACCTGCATGACCAAATTGATCATATTGTGCACGTTTCTTTTCATCACTTAAGACTTCATAGGCTTCATTGATTTCCTTAAATTTTTCTTCTGCATCAGGCGCTTTATTCACATCCGGATGATATTTCATAGCCAATTTACGATAGGCCTTTTTAATTTGATCCGGTGTTGCATCTCTCGAAACGCCGAGCACTTCATAATAGTCTCTTTTTTCATCTGCCATGAGACATCATCCCTTTCTTTGTAGACGCATAGAGTTCCACAATTGTGGAACTCTTAAAAAACTAGTTCTTTTCCGTGTATTCGCCATCAACAACATCATCATTGGTGTTATGATTTGAATCATTGGATTGTGGCTGACCGGCTTGTTCATACATAGAGGCACTGGCTGCTTGTGCTGCTTTTTCCAATGCATCCAATTTTGTACGGACATCGTCCATATTATTCTCATCTAATGATTTTTGCAAGTCATCGCGCATTTTCTTTACTTCATCGGCTTGCTTTGCATCGATCTTATCTTTGTTGTCTTCCAACGTTGCATCGATCTGTGCGATCAAACCTTCTGCACGGTTACGTAAATCAATTTCTTCTTTACGTTTTTCATCCGCCTCTTTGTTGTCTTCGGCTTCACGAACCATACGATCGATTTCTTCATCACTCAAACGAGAAGAGTTCTGGATCGTGATATTTTGTTCCTTGCCTGTAGCTTTATCTTTGGCACTGACATTTACGATACCATTGGAGTCGATATCGAAGGTAACTTCAATTTGAGGCACACCACGACGAGCTGGCGCAATTCCGGTCAACTGGAATTTACCTAATTCTTTGTTGTCGTTGGCCATTGGTCTTTCACCTTGTAAGACACGGATATCAACGGCAGGTTGGTTATCGGTAGCTGTAGAGAAGATTTGTGACTTACTCGTTGGAATGGTTGTATTACGTGGAATCAATACGGTCATTACACCACCCATTGTTTCAATACCTAAAGACAATGGGGTAACATCCAACAACAAGACATCTTTGACATCACCACTTAAGACACCACCTTGAATGGAAGCACCAATCGCAACAGCTTCATCTGGGTTGACACTGTGGTTTGGTTGTTTACCTAATTCACGAGCAACGGCTTCTTGTACCGCTGGGATACGAGTCGAACCACCAACTAACAAAACTTGATCCAAGTCACTAGGGCTCATATTGGCATCATTCAATGCATTACGGATTGGTTGCATCGTACGATCAACCAAAAACTTTGTCATTTCATCAAAACGTGCACGTGTCAACGTCATATCCAAATGCAATGGACCAGCAGGACCTGCAGAGATAAATGGCAATGAAATTTGTGTCTGCATGACACCAGACAAATCTTTCTTAGCTTTTTCAGCAGCTTCTTTTAAACGTTGTAAAGCCATTGGATCGTTCTTCAAATCAATACCATTTTGTTTCTTGAAATCTTCAGCCATCCAATCTACCAAAACGTTATCAAAATCATCTCCACCCAGATGGGTATCCCCATTGGTAGACAATACTTCAAATGTACCATCGGCTAGATCCAAGATGGAAACATCAAATGTACCTCCACCTAAGTCATAGATCAATACTTTTTGTTCTTTATCTGTTTTATCAATACCATAAGCCAATGCAGCAGCTGTTGGTTCGTTGATGATACGTTTTACATCCAAACCAGCAATTTTACCAGCATCTTTTGTTGCTTGACGTTGCGCATCATTAAAGTAAGCAGGAACGGTAATAACAGCTTCTGTTACTTTTTCACCTAAATAATCTTCGGCATATCCTTTCAAATATTGCAGGATCATTGCAGAAATTTCTTCTGGTGTATATTTCTTTCCTTCCGCTTCGACTTTCTGGCTTGTACCCATCAAACGTTTGATGGAAGAAATCGTATTTTTATTTGTGACAGCTTGACGCTTAGCCGCATCACCAATGATCTTTTCGCCATCCTTAAAAGCAACAACACTTGGCGTTGTCCGATTACCTTCAGGGTTTGGAATTACTTTTGGCTCTTTACCTTCCATTACTGCAACACAACTATTTGTTGTACCTAAGTCAATACCAATAATTTTCGACATAATCAATTCCTCCTTTATTCGCTTACTTTCACAAGTGCAGGTCGCAAAATGCGATCTTTTAACATATAACCCTTTTGCATCACTTCAATGACCATACCTGGCTCGGTATCTTCTTTCTTTTCTTGCATCAAAGCCTGCATGGTATTGTGATCAAATGGTTTTCCTTCGGCATCAATTTCTTTCACGCCTTCGTTTTCCAACACACGCTGCAACTGCTGGTAGATCATTTCGAATCCCTTTACATAGTTTGTAAGTTCTTCATTTTCTGAATCCACCTTGATGGCCATTCCCATATTGTCCACAATTGGTAATAGCTCTAAACCAGCTTGTTGAAAACGATATTTCTTCGCATTATCCGCTTCTTTTTGTAGACGCTTTTTCATATTTTCCGCATCCGCATACGCACGAGCACGATCATTTTTTGCTTGTTTCAACGCAGCTTCCAATTCTTTGATCTTTTCATCTCTTGGATCCACCTTGTTGATCTTTTCTTTTACTTTGTCTTTGACCGATTTCTTTTCTACTTGCTCTTTCGTATCTTTCGGTGATTTGACATCTTCCGCTTTGACCTCTTCGTCATTTGTCTTTTTCGTTTCCTGATCCATCGGAAAAGCCTCCTTCCGTAAACACATCTTCAATTACATCGCTCATATAATCCATTAGCGCAACCACTTTCGAATATTGCATTCGATTGGGTCCCACGACCATCAGTTGCCCCTCTTCGTCATTCTTCACATGAAATTTGGTGGATACCACCGAGACATCGCCAATCTGTAAGACTTCATTTCGCTCACCTACATGAATGGCAATATTTCCTTCTTGATCCGTCCATTTCTGAAACAGATCACTATTTTCCAAAATTTTCATCAATTGCTTCAATTTTGAAATATCACTAAATTCTGGTTGATACAACATGTTGCTTCGACCAGATACCGCAACTTTCTCCGTCGCAAATTTCATAAACGCAGTCACAAAAGCTTCAAATAAAACTTCACTTCGAACAATTTTAGCACTCATCAATGGCTTGATTTCTTCCATTTTCGATATCACTTGATTGATGGGCGTATCTTTTAATTGGTCATTGAAGATATCGCAACAGGTTTTCATATCATTAACGGAAACATCTTCATCAAATTGAAACATCTTATTTTCAATATGACCCGTATCCGTCACGATGATCGCC
Source organism: Absicoccus intestinalis (assembly GCF_033971885.1). Lineage (NCBI taxonomy): Bacteria > Bacillati > Bacillota > Erysipelotrichia > Erysipelotrichales > Erysipelotrichaceae > Absicoccus > Absicoccus intestinalis. The sequence continues at coordinate 138,808 of NZ_JALBUS010000002.1, forward strand.
ACTGCACTTCGTGCATTGATGGGAATCAATTGCACATTTTGTAAGGTTTGTTGCGAACTATCCGGTCCCAATACGATACTCGTAAGATTGGTCATGTCGCTAAGGACATCACAACTTTTCTGAACCATTTCATCCAATGAAAATTGTCTTTCCGAAAATACTTGTTGGAGGGACACTTTCGTTGGCATATCCAGATCCGTGACCATCAAATGCTCGACATAATATCGATATCCCAATTGTGAAGGAACTCGACCACTTGAAGTATGGGTCTTTTCCAATAATCCATATTTCTCCAATTTAGCCATTTCATTTCGAATGGTGGCTGAAGAAACAGGAAAATCCAGTAGCTCCATCAACGTCTTCGAACCAATGGGTTCTGCACATCGAGTAAACTCTTCAACAATGGTTTTAAATATAACTTTTTGTCGTTGTGTCAACTCCATGAAGGGACTCCTTTCTAGCACTCTTATTCCACGTCTGCTAACAGTATATCACAATAATTAGCACCGTCAACTAAAAAGTGCTAAAAAGTTGATAAAAAAAAGAGAGAATGATTTTCCCTCTTTATGTCACTTGTTCAAATTGACTATTGTACAATTTCGCATAGAAACCATTCTTTTTCAACAACTCTTCATGATTTCCTTGTTCAACGATATCTCCATTATTGATGACCAAGATCGTATCGGCATCTTTGATCGTAGATAGACGATGTGCAATCACAAAACTCGTTCGACCTTCCATCAAATGGTCCATCGCTTTTTGGATCAATCCCTCCGTTCGTGTATCCACACTGGAAGTGGCTTCATCCAAGATCAAGATCTTATGATCAGCCAATATTGCCCGCGCAATGGTCAACAATTGTTTCTGTCCTTGTGAGATATTGCTGGACTCTTCATCCAATACGGTTTGATAGCCATCCGGCTGTTGCATGATGAATTCATCGGCATGAGCGGCTTTGGCCGCGGCCATGACTTCTTCATCCGTGGCATCCAAACGACCATAACGAATATTTTCCATGATCGTGCCATGGAATAACCATGTATCTTGAAGGACCATGCCCAACAAGGAACGCAAGCCATTGCGATCAAATGTACGAATATCATGTCCATCAATGGAAATGCTTCCACTATTGACATCATAGAATCGCATCAACAACTTGACCAGGGTTGTCTTTCCGGCTCCGGTTGGCCCAACAATCGCAATTTTTTGGCCATTCATAACTTTTGCGGAAAAATCATGAATGATGACTTGATCCGGATCATACCCAAATCGTACATGATCAAATGTCACTTGCCCATCTAAATGGGTTGGATCGGTTGGATCTTCTACGGTTTGTGGTTCTTCTTCTTCCTGTAAGAATTCAAAGACCCGCTCACTGGCTGCGGTACTGGATTGTAACATATTCATGATTTGCGCAATTTGTTGGATCGGCTGCGTAAAGTTACGGATATATTGGAAGAACGATTGGATATCCCCTACTTCAATGGCTTTTTGAATGACTAAAAAACCACCCAATATCGCAATGATGACATAGCCTACATTACCGATAAATTGCATCATTGGCATCATCATGCCTGAGAAAAACTGACTTTTCCAAGCACTTTCATACAAAGAATCATTGGCCTGTTTAAACGTCTGTAAGACTTCTTCTTCTTGATTGTATGCTTTGATCACATTTTGTCCAGCAAACACTTCTTCCACTTGGCCATTGACATCACCCAAATAATTTTGTTGGTCACGGAAATACCGTTGGGAATGATGCATCACAAAAGCAACGATCACGATGGATACCGGTAAGATACAAAGTGCTGCCAAGGTCATCCATCCATTGATTGACAACATCATGATGACAACGCCGATAATGGTCGTGACACTTGTGATCAATTGGGTGATACTTTGGTTGATGCCTTGTTGAAGCGTATCCACATCATTGGTGATGCGAGATAGTACTTCACCATAAGGACGGCTTTCAAAATATTTCAATGGCATCCGATTAATCTTGGTTGAAATATCTTTTCGTAAATTATAACCGACATCATTCGCAATGCCCGCCATCACAATGCCTTGAATAAAAGAGAATAAGGCACTCACCGCATATAGGATCATGACACGAATCAAAATAGCCGCGATCGTATCAAAGTGGATACCCCCTTTTCCTTGTACTTTGCGAACCAAGCCATTGAATAATTCCGTCGTGGCTTGTCCCAATATCTTGGGTCCTACAATGGTAAAAATCGTTCCTAATATGGCACAAATCACCATCACCAACAAGCGAAATTTATAACGCATCATATAGTGAGCCAATGCCGCGAATGATTTTCGAAAATCTTTTGGTTTTTCAACGACACGGCCACGACCTGGACCATGGTTCTGTCTTGGTTGACGATCACTCATATGCCAATTCCTCCTGTGATAATTGCGATTGTGCGATTTGTTGATACACATCACATGTTGCCATCAATTCTTCATGACTACCTTGTCCGACCACTTTGCCATGATCCAAAACTAAAATCTGATCGGCATGCATGATCGTACTGATTCGTTGGGCCACGATAATCGTTGTGACATCGGCTGCTTTTTCTTTCAATGCTTTTCGTAAACGGGCATCCGTCGCAAAATCCAGTGCACTGAAACTATCATCAAACACTAAAAATTCAGGATGCTTGACGATGGCACGAGCAATAGCCAATCGTTGTTTTTGTCCACCTGAAACATTGGAACCTCCTTGTGAAATATGAGAAGAAATGCCTTGCTCTTTTTCACGCACAAAATCTTCCGCTTGTGCCATATCGATGGCATCCCACAATTCCGATTCGGATGCATCTTTTTTACCAAACCGCAAATTCGATGCGATCGTGCCGGAAAATAACACCGATTTTTGTGGGACAAAACCAATACGATCACGCAAAGTCTTCAAATCGATATTGCGAATATCAACATCATCCATTAATATAGATCCTTCAGTTACGTCATAGAAACGGGGAATCAAGTTGACCAAGGTTGATTTTCCGGATCCGGTACTACCAATCAGGGCAATAGTATCCCCTTGATGTGCCGTAAAGTTAATATCATCCAAGACTTTTTCTTTGGCACGACCATAGCTAAAGGAAACATGATCAAAAACCAATTTGCCTTGTTTTTCTGGTGTTTGTGGATGTTCGGGTTCTTTAATCGATGATTTCGTATCTAAAATTTCATTGATTCGATTGGCCGACACATTCGCTCTTGGTAAAAAGATCGCAATGGCACTGATCATCAAAAACGCAATGATAATTTGCATCGCATATTGAATGAAGGCCATCATATCTCCGACTTGCAGTTTTCCAGCATCCACGCCATGTGCACCTGAATATACGATCAAAACACTGATGCCGTTCATGATCAACATCATCAAAGGCATCATACAAGACATGGCTCGGTTGACAAATAAATTGGTTTTCGTTAGATCCTGATTGGCTTGATCAAACCGTTTTTCTTCAAACTTTTCCGCTGAAAAAGCACGAATCACTGGAATTCCCGTAAGAATTTCGCGGGAAATTAAGTTCACGCGGTCAATTAATTTTTGTAGGATCTTAAATTTTGGCATCACCACGCCAAATAAGATCGCCATTACCACGGATAAGACACCCACGGCAACGATCAAGATCCAACTCAGATACGAACCGGTCTGCTGCACTTTGATGATGCCGCCAATGGCTAAGATAGGTGCATATAAGACCACCCGAAAGATCATGGTGACAACCAATTGGATTTGTTGGATATCATTGGTGCTTCGCGTGATCAAACTGGCCGTTGAAAATTGATTCATTTCTTTAGCGGAATACGTTAATACCGTTTCATACGTCTTATTACGTAGGTCTTTTCCCAATTCAGCCGCAATTCGACTGGCCAGCAAAGCAACCAAGATGGAACAAACCATTGCCACTACAGCCATAAGGATCATTTTCTTTCCGGTATTCCATAGATAGTCGCTTTGTTTCTGATCGAGATCTACGCCTTGGGCTTTGTATTCTTGTTGCACAAATAAGATAGCCGCTTGTGTGATCATCGTATCGGGATAGTCTTTTAAACGTTTGTTGATTTCTTTGCGTACTTGTGGCATTTGAACTTGCGGTATCATTTGAACCGGAATATTTCGTTTTTCCATAATATAAAGCATCATTTCGGCTTTGGATAACACATCATTCAAATGGTCGTGGGATTTGGTATCCAAATCTTTGACAACATACATGTCTTTTTTCTTTGAATAGGTATAGCCATCTTCAATCGTTTGTTGATTTTTTTCGGTAGAAACATACAAAAGATTTTGCATCGTTTCCGGACGAAAGCTATCGGCCACGGCATCTTCTACACCTTTTTGTTGAAGACCGGTATCCACGATCTTAGAAGTATAGGAAGGGAGAGATAGATCACAATAGGCTTGTCCTAACAACAAGCCAAAAATGATCAATATCCAGATCACATTCTTCCTCATAAATCGAAACATTCGTACCATATTTATTCCCCTTCTTTACTGATTCTTTTTATATTTTGATTGATTTGATGTAAAACATCGATAAATATTTGTATTTTATCTTCAGGAATCCCTACCATTATTTTTTGGATCCCTTTCTGACGTACATCATCCAATTCCTTGGTTAATTGTTGCCCTTTTTCTGTCAATGCGAAATGGATCAATCGCCGATCCGCAATATCAACTTCACTGGTGACATATCCTCGTTTTACTAAAGAATCCATAGATCGAGAAGCTTGTCCTTTATTGACACATAATGCATCGCTCAGATCATTTAGGGTATCTGCATCGGGATGGATATACAATCCATTCATCAAGATCACATCGATCATTTTTAGATCGTGTTTTTTTAAAAAAGCATCCACCGTTTTCTTGATGAGCTGTTTGATTTTTCGCCAAGATAAAAATTCATAGTCTTCCATAGAACTACCTCGTTTCATTTTAAATGATTTACTTTTAAACATTACTACTTTCCGATACATATTTCAACTCGATTTTGTTAGAATACTAATATGAACAAAATTATTTATCAAAATGATGATCGGATCTATGCAGCCACAACCATGCGTGATATCTCTTGTCCGGAAGCGAACAACATGGCCTTACATGTATGTATCGATCCACAAGCCATCCTACAGAATCGCAAACAATTAGAAAAAGAAACCCTTTCCTTGGATCATTGGGCTTTGCCGTGGCAAAAACATACCAACAAGTCTTATCGCATCACCAAGGCTGATTGGTCCAAAGGTGCCTATTCCAAAGACACTTCGATCATGGGTGTGGATGCCATCTATACGACAGAACCACAAACGTTGATTGGTGTATTTACAGCCGATTGTGTCGGTTTATTGTTGATTGATGAAGCAACACCTTGTATTTGTGCAATCCATTCTGGTTGGAAAGGAACCGTACAAGCCATTACCGATAAGACCGTTCATCAATTATTGGAAGAAAACCTTTTGCATCCCGCATCAACCAGGGCCTATTTTAGTCCGAGTCTTCAATTTGAAACCTTAGAGGTTGGTTTGGAAGTAGTTAATCAATTGAAAGACAACCATATTGATATGGATGGTTGTATCCGATATATGCCCAATCATAAAGCGTATATCGATAATCAAGGTATGAATATCAAAATGTTAGAAAAATATGGAATTACCCACATTTATCCTTCGACCTATGATACAAAACCAGATCCACATTGTTTTTCTTATCGTCGTGATGGTAAGACGACCGGTGAACATTTCACCTTTGCCTATATCAAGAAATAAGATTGGTTGACAGCCCCAAAAAAAGGGCTGTTTTTTTTGAGACCAAAAAACAGCTTCATTTGTATATATAGTGAAAGGGCCCTTGAATAAGGAGGAAAGACAATGAAAATTCCCATCGATGATCTGGTACCAACTTATAAAGACTGCATCTTTCGTACAGCATTTAGTATTACCCGAAATGCTGCAGATGCCGAAGATATCGTCCAAGAAACGTTTTATCAATATGTATTGACAACACGTGATTTTGAAAATGAAAAACATATCAAAGCCTGGCTTTTACGAATCGCCATCAATAAGGCTAAAAATATGCGGATGACATTCTGGTCACAAAAGCGCGTATATTTACCTGATTCTATGTGGGGAACATCTCCTCCCGTATCCGATGATCAAAGATTAATAGAAGCCGTTTTATCCTTACCAACAAAATATCGGATCGTGATCCATTTGTACTATTATGAAGACTATTCTGTAGTTGAAATCAGTAAATTGGTACGAGCAACGCCCAGCGCTGTTAAAAACCGTTTGTTTCGTGCAAGACGCATGTTAAAAGATCAATTAAAGGAGGATTGGCATGATGACGAATAAAGAATGGTATAAACGAGCTTTTTCATCGTTACACACATCGCCTAACTTTACACTACATTTGGACGATAGAAGAGCAACCAGACGGCCTAAAAAATGGGCATTTGCGGGAGCATTCATGGTACTGATCCTAGGCACTTCAACCATTTATGCGGCAAATATTGGTGGCATACAAAGAACGATCCAAATCTGGACACATGGAGAATTGACAGATGCGACGTTGACCATTGACGAAAATAAAGGAACCTACACGATCCAAGATTCGAATGGAAAAGCCATACAAAGTGGCGGTGGTGTAGCTATGGATGCCCAAGGTCATTCACGCTCTTTAACGCCAGAAGAAATTATGGAAGATCAGGCAAACATGGTATCCACGGAAAAAATAGATGGACATATGTATCTTTATTATAAAGATCAAAAATATGATATTACCGATCAATTGGCTCATGATACCTATGCCTATATCACTTTACAAGATGGCAAAAAGACATTGTATGTCACGGTTGTAAAGTCGGGTGGTGTAGCAACCAGTGAAAACCGATATGTCTTACCAAATGAGTTCCATTCCAACTAAAAAACGATAGCGGAAAAACCGCTATCGTTTTCAGCTATTGCCTATGTAAAGCCTATATAGCTAATCGAAATCATTAAGAGTACTTGCGTTTTAACAGGATGATACCTATTAAAGGTAGAATTGCCATTATAGAATACACACGCATATTCATTGGTACACCTGTCTGTGTACTCTTTGGCTTAGTTGGTTTTTCTTTAACAGTTGTATCAACGACTACATGTTTATTCGTGATCACAAATCCGTCTTTAGTATTTCCACTGATAGAAGCTGTATAGCCATCGACCTTGTCTTCACTGACGGTGTACTGGATCTTCTTTCCCGATTGATATGCATCCACATCATTAAAACTTGCTTTCCAGTTATTGTCCGCATTTAAGATTACTGTTTTTCCCGTATCCTTGCCATCGGCCAGCAGATGTACCTTTACTTCTTTGGCTCGTTTGCCATCCTGATCATTCGCATCCTCCCATTTCTTGGAAACCGGGATGGATGTCTTCTCGATCTTATGTGTATTGATCAGATCATAGCCTTCTACTTTTGCAGTATATCCAGCTACCTTATCTTCCTGGACGGTATATTTGATTTCTTTGCCGTTTTCATATTTTGGCAGATCATTAAACGTATATGACCAATTGCCTGATACTTCCTTGGATTGGACCTCCTTGCCATCAGCCATCAAATGCACAATGATCTTATCTGGTCGCTTGCCATCCTGGTTGTCATTGTCTGACCAGGTCTTCTTGCCGCTGATATCGATCGTTGCCGTCTTATGTCTGTTGGTGATGATATAGCCTTCGATCGCATTGCCTTCAATAACGGATTTGTATCCATCTGGAACCGATACTTCTGCAATACTGTATTGAATCACTTTGCCTTTCTTCTTGGCATCCAGATCTGTAAAGGATCCATTCCAGTCATTGTCCGCATTCAAGGTCAATGTCTTATCGGTCTTTTCTCCATTCGCTAAAAGCTGTACGGTAATCGCTTCTGGTCGGATGCCATCCTGATTTTCTGCATCTTCCCAGATCTTCTTCACATTCACACTGGTCTTGCCTGGATCATGTTTGTTCGTGAAATCATATCCTGATTGTGTCGTGCTATAATCAGCAACCGCATCTTCACTGACGGTATATTCAATTTCCTGTCCCTTCTCATATTTTGGCAGATCAGTAAACTGATAGTTCCAGTTGCCATCTTTGTCTGCTTTGACCTCTTGTGTTTTGATCTCTGTGCCATTGGCCATCAAACGGATCATGATGCTCTCTGGTCGAGTGCCATCCTGGTTGTCATTGTCTGACCAGGTCTTCTTGCCGCTAATATTTACCTTTTCAGTCTGATGATGATTCTTGATCACAAATCCGTCTTTGGCATTTCCACTGATAGAAGCTGTATAGCCATCGACCTTGTCTTCACTAACGGTGTACTGGATCTTCTTTCCCGATTGATATGCATCCACATCATTAAAACTTGCTTTCCAGTTATTGTCCGCATTTAAGATTACTGTTTTTCCCGTATCCTTGCCATCGGCCAGCAGATGTACCTTTACTTCTTTGGCTCGTTTGCCATCCTGATCATTCGCATCCTCCCATTTCTTGGAAACCGGGATGGATGTTGTTGCTACTTGGTTATCGAAAGTAATGGCATCAACATTCGTTCCATTTTTCTGATATGTTGGATTGGCAAGGATTCGTCCTGTTTCATTGCCGGATGCATCGTATTCCAATTGCGGTGTTACCGTAACTGTGTATTCACTATTATCATATGTATATGTATTATCGGGCCCCGGCACTTCTTTTATTGTGTATGTATAGGTCTTACCAACATCATTTTTATCATAGGAAATTTCACGGAAATGGATTTGTCCATTTTCGTCATTTTTCTTTGTTTGAAGTACTTTTCCTGTAGATGTTAGCAATTGAAAATTAAATTGTCCTTTATCCGGTTTTTGTGATCCATTGATTGTTTTATTCGCTGTTAGAGTCAGTCCTCCACCGTATTTAACGGTTTTTGTGGTATTCCCACCTACAGTATTTTTGACGGTGTATCCAATTGGTACATCTGTCATATCCACAACAAATCGTACATAGGTTGTCATCGATCCTTCGATTTTTTTGATATTTGTGATATGGATATCTTGCGGATTGGTAGTATCTTGTTGAATGGAAAAATAGTCATTGGATTCAGCACTCACATATTTGACATGTGGATCTAAATGATCAATCAAACGAATTTCATTTTTCGCAAAACCATTACTATTCCAGAATTTGATAGTATAGGTAACATATTGATCGCTTGGATCACTAGAAATAATGGATTTATCTACGCTTTTCTCACCATTAGAGGCACTGTTATTTCTTCCTTGTAAGACATAGCTTCGATTTTCTTGGTGTCGACTTCCATCTTCCGTATATGTAATTGTAGCTGTATTTGTAAACTTTGAGGTATTGGATCCTTCTGGGATATCTACCCAATAATTGATTTGGATAGCATCTTCTAACTCTCCTGGATAATAGAAATTCAGTGTTTGTCCTGAAAGCTGAACCGAATATAGAGATGGATCAATTACCTCACTGGTTGATGTATTGATTACTTCAATTGGTTTTGACAAATTCAATGTCATTCCATCGGGTATGATGTCAACAATATTAAAATCTGAAATTTTCCCTTTCTTATTATTGATGAGCAATCGATATCGAATCGTAGCTGATTGACTTAAGTCAGCCACTCCAATTTGTGAGGCACTATCCCCATTCCCTTCCGAATAATCATATCCACCAAAGGAAACGCCATCATTACCGGCAGCATCTTTCATGATCGTATCTGTATATATGCCACTTCCTCCCGAAGAACTGACCGGAAGAACGGTAATTGTTTTAGATGCATCGCCTACCGTGATATCATCGGTTGTTGTGGTATCGGCATGCATGCTCACATAAGCACTAAAGCTACCAGATAAACCACTTTCAATTCCTTGCGCAAGAACCAGCTTATATTGCCCGTTACCTAAATCAATAGAATTGGTAAAATGTTGGGCATTTAGGGAAAATTGAACGTGATTCGCAATATCCGTTGGAATGGATACGATAATATAATCTCCTGCCGTAGCACTTTGTTGATCAATTGTGTAGCGAACCGAGACAATCGCTGTGGTACCCGATTGAAAGGTATCATTGTTGGTACTGATCGATGCATGAAAATAAGAAGATACATCTTGACTTACTTGATTTTGTACATTGTTTAGTTCCGTTGTCGTATCCTCTGTCGAAGTAGTATTTTCTGCTGATTCGGATGATGTATTAGCTACTGCCGTTGTTGGGTCATCCATTGAATTTGCTTGTATCGTTGTTGCATTGGATCCGAACACACCAAAAAACATAACGACAACTAAAAAAAACGATATTGTTCTCTTACTCCACTTGTTCATCTTCTTTCCTCTCCTTTAAAACATTGCATGCTCTTACATAAACTTTACCCCCCTTCCCCGAATAATGTAAATATCGTTTTTTACATATATTTTACTTTCACAAAAAATAACCGAATTATCTATGATAACCCGGCTATTTTGTTTGGATTTGATTTTGTTTTTTTATTCACCGAAATAACGTTTCAACAAACCTTCAAAAGCTTTTCCATGACGTGCTTCATCACGTGCCATTTCATGAACGGTATCATGGATGGCATCCAAGTTTTGTTGTTTTGCTTTCTTCGCTAATTCAAATTTACCTTCGGTTGCACCATATTCTGCTTCAATGCGAAGTTCCAAATTTTTCTTGGTCGAATCCGTTACAACTTCACCTAACAATTCTGCAAAACGAGAGGCATGATCTGCTTCTTCAAAGGCAGCTTGACGATAATACATACCAATTTCAGGATATCCTTCACGCATAGCTACACGGCTCATAGCCAAATACATACCAACTTCTGAGCATTCCCCTTCGAAGTTTGCACGCAATCCTTCAATGATTTCTGGATCCACACCTTTAGCTACGCCAACAACATGTTCAGCAGCCCATTGACGTTCAGCTGTTTCATCCACCAAAACAAATTTGTCTTTTGGTTGTTTACATGTTGGGCATTTCCAATCCGCAGGAAGATCTGCAAATTTAACGCCTTCTACTTCTTCATCATAGATGTGACCACATACTGTACATTTATACTTTGCCATAAAAATTTCCTCCTTTAGTTTCTATTTTTTGATTGGGATTCTTCAAAACATGACGCGCATGTGCCAAAAAACTGAATGGAACACCCCGTGATCTGACCCTTGAATTGATGACTGGCTCTTTTTTCTATTTCCGAAATATCCAGATCATCTTCCATATCATATACACGTCCGCATTTTTGGCAGATGAAGTGATTATGGGGAATCATATTTCCATCATAATGATCCGCACCGATACCTGTTGGTAATCGACGTATGACACCCAAATCTGTCAATACTGACAAATTTCGATAGACCGTACCCAAACTAATATTAGGAAAGATCTTAGATACATCGCTATACACATCATCCGCTGTAGGATGGTCTTTTCGATGTTTGATGTTTTCTAAAATAGCTTCCCTTTGTCGGGTATACTTCAATGTTGCCATGTTTTCTCCTTTTCAATAATAGTAACTATTACTGTTTTTATAATAATCAAAAGAGGGTCTACTGTCAACCCTCTTTTTGAAGAAATTTATTTATTGCGAAGTGGCTTTCCTTCTTTATCCCACATACCAATTCCAGTGATTGCACAAATCATCGAGAAGATAGGCACGATGAAGATAAACCATGCATAAGGAATATATGCATTGGAGCATCCCAATACGCCCATGACATAAATCGTAGCAACTCCCCAAGGAACGATAGGTGCGGATAGAGTTCCGGCATCCTCTAAGGTACGAGACAGTACTTTTCGGTTGATGTTCATATCATCAAAAGTCGATTCAAAAGTTTGTTCTGTAACGATGATCGATACGGTTTGGCCACCAGCTGTCAAGAAATTGACAATGTAACAATAAATCAAGGTTACAAAGACCAAGATGGATTTATTCTTGATAAACTTCAATAAGACATTTTGTGCTAAGACTTCCAAGATTCCTGTGGATGTGATGATAGCACCCATGACAGAAGCAATCATAAATGTTACCAACAATTCGGCCATGGATAGAACGCCGCCTCGATTCAACATAGGATCGACGATCGCTACACCTGTTTTGATGGAGAAGCCATTGAAGGCAAAATTCATCAAATCGACAAAATTTACGCCTTGGAACACCATCGCAAAAAGGACAGATACACAAACAGCCAAGCCCATTCCCAATAAAGATGGCAATTTAAATACCGAAACCAAAATAACTAAGATAGCGGGCAAGATCAATAATAAATTGATATTAAAATTTTTGGATAACGTATCCATGATCAATTTTTGTTGGGCCAGATCCATGGATCCACCACTATAATGAAGACCAGCAATCGTAAATAAGATCAAGGCAACGATTCCTGCAGGCAATGTCGTAAATTGCATCGAATGAATGTGATCATACAATGGAACTTTGGATACTCCACTCGCTAAGTTGGTCGTATCCGATAATGGTGACATTTTATCACCTAACCATGCACCAGAAACGATGGCACCGACAACCAATGGAATGGGAATACTTGTTGTGGAAGCAATCCCCACCATGGCCAACCCCATTGTGGCTACAGAACCAAATGACGTACCGGTAAATTCAGAAGTCAATCCACATAATATAAAAGCCAATGGTACTAAGATCTTTGGTGAAATGACTTTCATGCCATAATACATCAAGCTTGGAACGGTTCCACCTGCCATCCAGATACCGACCAACATACCGACCATGATGACGATCAAAAAAGTTGGCATACAATCGGCAGCTGTTGAAATGATTGATTTTTCAACTTCTTTCCACGGAATCCCTAAGATCTTTGTGATGATGACCGACACAACAACACCGGCAAATACGGACATTGTTGTATTGACCCCAATATTGATCATCACGATCAAGGTCAATACGATTGCCAAAAATGAAATCAACGCAAACGCCGTTGATGGTTTATTTCTCTCCTCCATACTATTTCAATTCCTTTCTCAAAAAGTTTTCTGCACTTTCCATACGTGCTTTTCGATAGGCAAATGACATAAATCGATGTTCTGCCCCAGGTACGATCAATAAATTGGCTCGGTCTTGATAAATCTCTTTGTACGTATAGGAACATTGGCAACTTGCCGTAGTGTCTTGATCTCCATGTACAATATTGACGTGTTTGTCAAATTGTGCCGCCTCTTTGTACGGATCCAATTGAAAACAATCTTGATAAAAGGCATAGCCCATCTTTAATCCTTCGGCATCGGCACATTGGATTTGTTCAATATCCGATACATCGGTCCCACATAATGTCTTGTGTTCGCGTAAGTTGTAGATCAGATCCGGTGCTGGACACCACATTGATAACGCTTTGATTTCATCTTTGTGACGACCAGCTACCATCGACGCAACCGCTCCACCAAGGCTTGTTCCATGTAACGCGATTTTGTGCGGATCCACAAAATTTTGTGCTCGTACAAACGACAACATCGCTTCCGCATCTTTGATTTCACTAGATACAGTCATATCTTCAAAGCGTCCATCGCTTTCACCACTGCCATTCATATCAAATCGAACACTCGCAATGCCGTCTGCACAGAGTCTTTTCGATAATTCTGTATGAACAAAATTGATTTCATTGCGATCATCACAGAATCCATGCAACAAGATGACCATACCAACTGGTTGGCTCAAATCGTCTGGAACATGCATCATGCCTCGAAGTGTCAATCCATCACGAATGATTTCCACATATTTCTCCATGTCATTTTCCTCCCGATGGAGGTATCATACCATAATTTCCCACATTTGTTTATATTTTTCACTCATTTGTTCATAATTTAAATACATAAAAAGCCCCGATATCTTTCTATCCGGACTTGTTTTATGTCCATCGATCAAGCACCTGTCATGGGATGATCGATGGTAATCACTAAATAAACTTTTTTATGGGTTTTTATATGGGCTTCCAAGATTTGGGTCAACTCGGCTTTCGATCTTTTTTCATTAAATGGCACCACTAAATCAAATACTAAATTCGTATGGGTGGGCCCATCCACAATACGGAAATCATGAAAAGTCCAACCTTCATCAATTTCTTTTATCGCATTTTTTACGACCAATCGATATTGATTCGTCAATGGATCATTGATCTTTACCGGATCCATATGAAGGACCAATTCCATTTGTAGCTGGTCTTTGACTATGTGTTCCAAATTATCAATGGTATCGTGAATATCCAAGATATTATCTTCGGCATCGACTTCCACATGCGCACTCGCAAAGACTTGACCTGGACCATAATCATGGATCATGACATCATGTACACCAAAAATTTTATCGTCTTCCATCAGTATTGTTTTCAAAGCTTTGATCGTTTCTGGATCTGGCGCCTTACCAATCAAATCATTCACGGTTTCTTTGATGAGTTGGAAAGCATTGTAAAGGATCAAAACAGATACGATGACACCCATATATCCATCTAAATTCACATGAAGCAGTGGTGAAATACATGTCGAAAGCAATACCGCACTGGTACCAAACAAATCACTGATGGCATCCATGGCCACAGCCTTTAATAAAGAAGAATGATACGTTTTGGACAGGTCCATATTATAGAAATACATATATCCTTTGACACAAATGGAAATTACCAAAACCAAAATAGTGATCCATCGAAAATCAATCGCATTGGGATGTTGGATCTTCAGGATACTTTCTTCCATCATGCGAATGCCTAAGACACATAGAAATAAAGCAATCACAAAGGAGGTCAATGTTTCGGTGCGTTGATGTCCAAACGGATGTTCTTGATCGGCTGGCTTATTCGCAAAATGAAAAGATATGACAGACACAATACTGGAGCCTGCATCTGTTAAGTTATTGATTCCATCAGCCTGGATCGAAATTGAATGGACAATGGTGCCAATGCCAAATTTGATCACAAATAAAAATATATTGAAAAAGATACCCAAACTGCCGCTAATACGACCCACAATATCACGTGTATGCGCAGAAGTTGGATCTTGTCCTTTTGTATATCGTCGAATTAACCATTGAATCATACCCATGATACTAGCATTCCCACTTTTCCTTTTCAATGGATTTTCGTAAGCTGCATAAAACTCTTTATTCTTCATGAAAGTTTATGTTATAATGATCGGGCATGGAGACGTATCGAAGTGGTCATAACGAGCTCGACTCGAAATCGAGTTGTCCATCCGGGCACGAGGGTTCGAATCCCTCCGTCTCCGCCATTGTTATCAAAAGCCTTGAATACAGGCTTTTTTTCTTTACCTGCTTGTAACATACCCTGTTCTGTATCACCAGAAAATATTTTGTGGATCCAGTACAATCTACAAGACACAATGGATAGAGCCCATAATAAAAAGGTCAATGCTCCTGAATATTTTCCAGGCATTGACCTTTTTTCATAAACATTTATTCTTCGCCGTATCGTTCTCGATTTTTCTGAACGATCTCAATGATTTCACTGGCCGTTTCTTCTATGGCTTTATTGGTCACATCAATCACACGACAATGTAGACGATACATGATGTTATTGGCATACTCTAATTCTTTTTCGATCCAATGCACATTGGAATAATTGGCTTCTGGTTCCAAACCAATGGTTTTTAATCGTTCACTACGAATCGAACTTAATTTTTCTTTGGATACGCTCAAGCCAATAATTTTATAGGGAGGCACCTGAAAGATTTCAGGTGGTAATGGCAATTGTGGTTCCAATGGCAAATTCGCCACCTTGATCTTTTTATTTCCCAAATACATGGATAATGGTGTTTTTGATGTACGGGATACTCCCACCAAGACAATGTCGGCATGTAAAAAACCGACAGGATTTTTACCATCATCATATTTGACCGCAAATTCAATGGAACTGACTTTCTTAAAATATTCCTGATCAAGTCGATGCACCAATCCAGGTTCTAGACTGGGTGAACTTGTCGTGATCGTTCCCACCGCACTCATGATCGGTCCCATGATATCGACCGTTGTAATGTAATTTTGTTGGCAACGCACACTCAAATACGTACGTAATTCTGGTGAAATCAATGTATGCGCAATGATCGTGGGTTGATTTCCGATTTCCGCTAACAAGCTATCAATTTGGGAAAACTCGCGAACATTCGGTAAACGAATCATATCAAACGATTCATCAGGAAATTGAGAAATAGCAGCACGCACAACGGTCTCTGCAGTTTCACCAATCGAATCCGAAACAACATAGATTGTCGGTTTGGTTTTTGACACACCATCATCCCCTTTTCTGTTTGGCTAAGTCCACGATGATCTGAGTAAAATTCGTTTTGGTGATTCGTCCACGAATACGAAGGGATCCATCTTCTTCTTGATGAAGAACGGGTAAACAATCCACTTCATGATCAATCATTTTTTGCGCAGCAACCACAATGGATTCCGAATCCAAGATCGTCACCAACTTCGATTTCGGTGTCATGACCATCGAAATCGGAAGTGTCTTCAGATCATCATTGCGCATTGCTGCTTTCAAGAGATCCTTTCGGGATACAATACCAATCAAATGCTCTTGATCCGAGACAAAGACGCTTCCCACATCTTCTGTAAACAGTGCAATGATGGCATCATAAACATGGCTATCGGGTGCTACGACAACCGGTAATGAACAATATTGCTCAACACTTCGATTTAAAAGGGTATTGTACAAAGGATCCATCGGTTTTCCTATATAGTAATAGCCCAATTTTCTTTTGGCACCAATAATTTCCAACGAGGTCAACAGTTCAAAATCTCCTCGTAATGCAGCACGTGTGACATGACACTGTGATGCGATCGCATTGCCTGAAATCGGTCCTTGTCGACGAACAATTTCAACGATCTTTTCTTGTCGGTCACTCAGCTCCATGATTCCACCATCCTTAGTTGTACTTATTTTATCATATTTACCAAGTTGTATCTTCTGGATCCTTGCGACCTTTACCGGTGACTTTGTCTAAAATCAAGCGTTGTTCAAACGATGCCACATTTTTCTTCGTAATCTTGACCATATCCGGATTGACCGAAATATAATCAATACCATTTTGCACAAGAAATTGGGCAAATTCTGGATACACCGATGGTGCCTGTCCACAAATTGAAACCGTCTTACCATCTTGATGGGCCGTTTCGATCAAATGACGAATGGCTCGTTTGATCGCCAAATTTCGTTCATCGAATAAATAGGAAATGCCTTCATTGTTACGATCACAACCCAAAAGGAGCATCGTTAAATCGTTGGAACCAATGGAATAGCCATCCACATATGGATTAAATTGATCCGCTAAAATGATATTTGCCGGAATTTCAGCCATCAAATACAATTTAAAATCATCATTTCGAACCAATCCTTCCTGTTGCATGATGGTCGTGATCTTTTGGATCTCACCAACTGTTCGACAAAATGGAATCATGCAATGTAGATTGATCAAGCCAAATTCTTCTCTCACTTTTTTCACAGCGCGTAATTCCAATTTAAATCCTTCGATATATCGTGGATCATAATAACGACTGGCTCCTCGCCAACCCAATAAATCCGAAGGTTCTACGGGTTCAAATTCTTCGCCACCTTTTAGATTGCGATATTCCCCCGATTTAAAATCCGAGAACCGCAATACAACCGGACGAGGATTTAAGGCCCGAGCCACTTTGGCAATGCCATCAGCCAATTGATCAATGACCTCTTGTGCTCGACCGGTCTTGATCATATACAAAGGATGTTCATGAATAAACGTGGTCCATATAAATTCTTCACGCATCAGCCCAACACCATCACATGGTAAAGATGCGTATTTTTCAGCTAGATCTGGATTTCCTAAATTCATCATGATCTTTGTGGCCGTCGGTGCAAAGTATTCCACTTGGACACTTGTTGCTTCTGGCTTTTCCTTTGGTTTGATCATATCCGCAACTATACCCTCATAAATGATCCCATTGTGGGCATCAACAGTAACTTCCATGCCCGTTTTTAAGACCTCGGTTGCACATTGCGAACGCGATTTTGTCCCCACAATACATGGAATCCCTAATTCTCTAGATACGATGGATGCATGACAAGTCATTCCACCGGCATCGGTAATGATGGCTACTGCTTTTTTCATCGCTGGCACAAGATCGGGCGAAGTCATGGATGTCACCAAAATATCACCAGCTTTAAATTGATCCATATCATCTGGATCCAGGATCACTTGTACTTTTCCTGTGGCTATGCCAGGACTGGCGGGCAATCCCTTCACTAAAACAAGATGATTTGTTGTCATATTGGATACTTCCTTCTTTTCTTTCTTTTTTCGTGACCAAACCGTTTCGGGACGAGCTTGTAGGATCTTGATTTGGTCATCTCTTCGATCTACGGCCCATTCAATGTCCATGTAACAGCCATAATGTTGTTCGATCGCTAACGCAATTTTAGCTAATGCCTTTACTTGATCATCCGTGATCGATGGGGCATGGGCACGATCATCAGGAATTTTATGTTCTTCAACACCACCATCTTCTTTTTGAATCAATTCCACGGGTTTGCGATTGATTTGTTTTCGGACGATAGCTAAATCACTTTTACGAACCAAAAAATTATCCGGTGTGACCGTTCCTTGTACCACATATTCGCCCAGTCCCCAGGCTGCTTCGATCATGATATTTTCATCCGAGCCATTCGAAATATCTACGGTAAACATGACACCTGCAGCCTTAGAGAAAGCCATCAATTGGATGGTTGCGGATAAGGCAACTTCCTCATGAGAAAAGCCTTGTTTTTCCCGATAATAGACTGCTCGATCGGTAAAACAAGAAGCGTAACATTCTTTGACTTTTTCCACAACTTCCGCTTTTCCTCTAACATTCAAATAGGTATCCTGCTGCCCAGCAAATGATGCATCGGGAAGATCTTCTGCTGTTGCACTGGAACGGACCGCTACAAATGGATCCGCTTCTCCTATCTTTTTTGCCAATTGATCATAGGCAACTTCAATGACTTCTTGTAGATCATTTGGCATGGACGCAGCCATGATGATCTCACGAATTTCTTTACACACTTTGGACAGTTCATTCGAATCATCCACATCATGCAAATGGGCCAATGCATCACGAATCTTTTGATTGGTTCCCGTTGCTTCCATGAAATATCGATAGCCATAGGCCGTTGTCGCAAAACCATAAGGCACCGGTGCCTTGGTCTTGGAAGTCATTTCTCCCAATGAAGAAGATTTTCCTCCAACTAATGCCACATCTTCTCTTCGCAATTCATCAAACCACAATACATAGGCTTCTTCTCTTGTTCGCATCGTACTTCCTCCTAAATGATATATATAAAATATACCTTTTGTACTTTATAGTATATACTTTTAAAAGACTTTTTCAATATGTAGTGTATACTTTATAAATAAAAAAAAGACTCCACTAGGAGTATCCATACAATAATTTATGCTTATATAAAAAAAGTCTGAAATCTCGATAAAAGACTTCAGACTGTATTCCTATGCATTTTGAACATTGAAATCTGGATCGTTATCACCATGTTTATAAACGACCTTCAATAAGATCGGGGTAATGATCGTTGAGAAGACTACGCTCAATAAGACCGGGGTAATAAAGATTTGTGGCAACAAGTTTAATGCCATTCCTTTATTGGCCACGATCAAGGCCACTTCACCACGAGAAATCATACCACAACCAATGCGAATACATTGTTCTTTCGAATAATGACAGACGGCAGCGCCCAAGCCACAACCAACAACTTTGGTCAAAACCGCTGCAATACACAAAATGACAGTTAAGGCCAACACTTCACCGGTAAAATGAATCGGTGAAAGTTTTAAACCAATGCTTGCGAAGAAAATAGGCGTGATCAAAATATAAGATACCGTGCCAATTCGTTTGGTGACATATGGACATTGTTGCGTACCCGAAATGATCAAACCTGCAACAAAAGATCCTGTGATATCCGCTACACCAAAGAAAGCTTCCGCAATATAAGCCATGATCAATGCGAACGCAAAGGAAGTAATTGAATATCTTTGTAGACCTCCTCGTGAATCGTGTTCAAACCAAAATTCAAAGGCTTTATGTAAAAAGATGCCAGCAACAATTGCGAACACAAAGAACAAAACAATTTTCAATAAAACAATGCCAATATGCACGGATGTATCCGCCATTCCCGAAACGAGAGTCAAACAAATGATACCTAAAACATCATCAATGACGGCTGCAGCTAAGATGGCATTGCCACTTTCTGTTGCCAAACAATTCATTTCTTTCAATGTTTCTACCGTAATTCCTACACTTGTTGCTGTTAAGATAACGCCTAAGAATAAATTGCCTAGCCAAGCTTCAGGTCCTACATTATAGAAACCACCAATGATATAACCAACGATCAATGGGACAATGACGCCAATGGTGGCAATGATGAACGCTTTGAGTCCTGCTCGTTTTAGATCGGTAATACTTGTTCCCAAACCGGCACCAAACATCAGAATAATGACACCAATTTCGGATAAAGATTCAATTAAATTGCTCATCTGGACAAGATTTAAGCAAGCAGGTCCTAAAAGAATACCAGCAATCAAAGCCCCAACAACACTAGGCATTTGAAGACGACGAGTAAATAAACCAAAAACTTTGGTACTTAATAATATTAATGCGATATCCAACAAATAACGATAATCTGTCATATAGACTCTCCCTAAGGCAAATTGTCTTATTTTACTTAGCTCATTGTACAACATTCAAGCAAAATATACTAAATTTTTTATCTCTTTTACAAAGCACACCTAAACGATTTGTCAACGCTTTTATGATTTTTTCTTGCATAATATCTTGCATAATATATAGGATGTACCTATAATATTTCATGTGTTCGGATGAAAATAGTGAGAGAACATGGAAAGCATGTACCGAAGAATTAATGATTTCAGGTCTATAGATCACTATTGGACGAACCTCTGGAGAGATCCGTATGGACACCGAAGGAGCAAAACTCTCAGGTAAAAGGACAGAGGAGATACAGTTTTTTTATATGTCTCCTCCAATTAAGGAGGAATTTTTTTATGTCTGAGCTTACTGCCATACTTACTAAGATCGATAGTGCCATCTGGGGCCTACCATTGATTCTCTTGCTTCTCGGAACGGGAATTTATTTTACCTTCCGTCTTGGTTTTTTACAATTCCGGAAATTACCACTTGCGTTTCACTATATTTTCCATGGTGACAGTGAAGAAAATGACGAAAACGGGGATGTATCCGGTTTCCAAGCTTTGTGTACGGCCCTATCATCCACCATTGGTACGGGAAATATCGTTGGTGTGGCCACGGCCATTGCAGCTGGTGGACCCGGTGCTCTATTTTGGATGTGGGTATCTGCCTTCTTTGGCATTGCCACAAAGTATTCCGAATGCTTATTGGCTCATAAATATCGTGTAAAAGATGAAAATGGCCAAATTGCAGGTGGGCCCATGTACTACATTCAAAATGGACTTCATTCCAAGTTATTAGCCAAGATCTTTGCTTTATTTGGCGTTGGTGTTGCCCTTTTAGGCATTGGTACGTTCACCCAAGTGAAATCCATTTCCGATGCATTGACATTAAGCTTTAATGTGCCAAACTATGTAACGGCGATCGTCTTAACGATCTTGGTTGCCTTCATTACCATTGGTGGTATTCATCGTATTGCCCATGTAGCTGAAAAAATCATTCCCTTCATGTGTGTATTCTATATTACTGGTGTGATCTTAATTTTAGTCACTCATCTAACTGCCATTCCAAACGTTTTCTATTTGATCGTTAAAACCGCCTTTGTTCCATCCAGCGTTGTTGGTGGTGGACTTGGCGTTGCGATGCAAAAAGGAATTGCCCGTGGTATTTTCTCCAATGAAAGTGGTTTGGGTTCTGCTCCTATTGCCGCAGCAGCTGCTAAGACTGAATCCCATGTTGAACAAGGCTTAATTTCTATGACCGGTACTTTTATTGATACGATCATCGTATGTACCATGACTGGTCTTGCCATCTTGATCATGAATGCGAATACAACTGGATTAGAAGGTGCAGCCATGACCACATATGCCTTCCAAAATGGTTTATTTATTCCTTATGTTGGTAAATATATTGTCAATATTGGTTTGGTTTTCTTTGCCTTTACAACGATCATCGGTTGGAACTACTATGGCGAACGTTGCATGTACTATCTAAAAGGTTTAAAAGCGGTCAAAGTCTACAAAATCATTTATATCGTATTTATCGCCATTGGTCCTTTCATGACATTGGATTTTATCTTTATCTTAGCGGATATCGTCAATGGTTTGATGGCTATACCAAACTTGATTGGTTTGATTGGCTTACGTAAAGTCGTTTATGAAGAAACGATGAATTACTTCAAGGCACCAGAAAAACAATCGGTTGCGGTGGATGAGTTCGCAGAAGAATCCGTTTAAGCTTGGGTTTCCAAGCTTTTCTTTTGTGCTATAATGACTATCTACGAAAGGATGAACGATATGAAATTTAGTGATATTGATTTTTCAAGCCTTGCCAATATGATGAATAATTTAAGTGATGAACAAAAAGAAGACTTGAATTCTATGGCACAAGATATGATGGATAAAGTACAAAATGAACCAGAAGAAGAAATCAGTTTTTATGAGTACTTACATATCGACGAAAACGACTATAAAGAACTCCCTGGTCAAGTTTTAGATTATATCGAAGCTGCCAGTGATATGGAACAATTTTATGAAGATGATGAAATGGCTGATGTTTCTGCCGCAGCTCTTTACTATGCCAAAGCCGTTTTAGCCATGGAACGAGAATATCACTTTCCCATCTTCAAGAATGTGTTACAAGAACCCAACTTCACCAATCCGGCAACCACGACGATCCCATCGTATTGGAATGTGCTAACCGATGAAAACATCCATCGCTTGGCCGATGAAGACTTTGGTTCGACCGAACAATGGGTCAAAGAGAAACAACTTCTTCAAACGGTCATGATTTGTTTAAATCGAGCAGAATACGATGTTATCCATGATCAAGATCTACAAATTCTAAAAAAAGCCCTTATTGATGAACAAGGACTCCTTCAAATCGCAGCACTACAATAAGTGCTGTTTTTATTTGTTTAAATAATAGTGCCCCAATGCATCGGCTGCTTTGATCGCATGGGCAACCATGGTTGGATCGACTTCAAATGGCATATTGTGTAAGGTATCATTGTCTGCACAAGCCAATGTCGCAACATCCATACATTTTTGATCCGTCAATTCTTTGACACCTAGTTGTGCCATCGTGACTGGCAATCCTACTTCGATACAGAAAGGGACCAGGACATCCAATTCTTCTTTCGGAGCATCTTCCAATACCAATTGAACTAAGGTACCAAAGGCCACTTTTTCGCCATGATACATGGCATGACATTCTTCCAAACACGTTAAGCCATTATGGATCGCATGGGCTCCCGCAAGTCCCGCACTTTCAAAACCAATGCCCGAAAGTAAGGTATTGGCTTCAATGATCTTTTCCACAGCTGGTGTGCATCCCCCAGCTTCCAAAGCCACTTTCGCTTTTACACCTTCTGCCAACAAGGTATCTCGACATAGTTTCGCAATGGCCATAGCCGCTTGGGTGGTTTTTCCACCGGCACAAGAAATAGCATCACTTCTTTGGCAAGCACGCGCTTCATAATAAGTAGCCAATGCATCGCCAATACCAGCAACGGTTAAACGAACGGGAGATTTCACAATGATTTCCGTGTCCATCATCACCAGATTGGGATTGGCTGGTAAAAATAAATACTCTTGAAAAACGCCTTCTTCACTATAGATTACCGATAGAGCAGAACAAGGAGCATCCGTTGAAGCAATAGTAGGTACGATAAATACAGGGTTTTTCGTATAATAAGCAACCGCTTTGGCGGTATCAAAGATCTTACCGCCACCAATACCAATAACAAGATCACATTGATTGTCATAAACGATGTCTTTTAAGCGATTGATTTCAGACATACAACATTCGCCATTGAAATATTCAAATACATGATCGCAATCTTGATCCTGAAAACTCGCTTCGATTTGTGCACCCGAACGCTTATAACCACCCGGACTAATCAAAATAAGTGCTTTGGTTCCCGATTGACTGGCATATAAACCCAAATGATTCATTTCGCCAGGACCTTGGATATACTTGCTTGGTGCAATGAGAATTTTTGCCATAAAAATACCACTCTTTCTTTCCCTCATTATATAGAACTTGTGATATTTTTAGCAAGCACAAAAAAACAGCATATCTTTCGATACACTGTTTCATGGATTAGTCTTTATTGCGAGCTTCAAAAGCCATCTTGCTGGATCCACTATGACTTTGTGGTTCAACCAATTTCTTGCCTGACTTGAATGCAACCATGCATCCAAGGGCTAACAACAAGATTGCGAAGATCAATTGCAAACCATCGGTCATGAAGACGAATCCACCTGTAACGAATAACTTCATGACGATGTTGTAGATACTTAAGCATAATGAAGATACCGTAACAACAAACATGAAGACCATTGGTACATATAACATCGCGCCTTTACGTCCTGTAACCTTTAAGAAGACGGCCAATGTGATCAAGGTCATGGCAGCTAACAATTGGTTGGTTGCTCCGAATAGTGGCCAGATATTTTGATATCCACCTAAACCTAATAAATAACCGCCAAACAAAGAAATAGCTGTAGCTACATATTTATTGGTTAACCATTGTAATGATTTGTTGTCTTCAACCAATTCTTGTAAAGACATACGAGCGATACGAGAAACAGCATCCAATGTCGTTAAGGCCAAAGCAGATACGAACATGGTCATAACACATAATCCAACCGATTGTGGTAATCCCAATTGATCAACTAAGCCAGTAACACCAGCAGCAAATTTTGTGAATGGAGTTGCACCATCGGCTAAAGCAAGACTCGCTAATTGTTTATTTAATACACCATTGCTTGCAAGACTTGGTAAAGATCCAACAACAACGATAACTAAGACAGCTAACATAGATTCAAGCAGCATAGCACCATAACCAACTTGTAACATATCTTTCTCATTCGCAATTTGTTTTGAACTTGTTTCGCTAGAAACCAAAGAGTGGAAACCACTGACAGCTCCACAAGCAATCGTTACAAATAGAGTTGGGAATAAATACGTTCCTTTAACAGGTTGCCAATTGGTTAGAGCGGGTGTTGTGATCGTTGGATTAGAAACAACGACACCAAAGACAGCCGCAACGATCATACCAACAAATAAGAATGTAGTTAAGTAATCACGTGGTTGTTTCATAAATGCAATTGGTGAAATCGCAGCAAAGAAGATATAAGCAAAAACTAAATATGTCCAAACTTGTTTACTGAAGAATACAGGGAACGCAATTCCTAATGCTAACATGGCTAATACAAAGACAATGCCTAATACAACTTGTTTCCAACCATCTAATTTGGCTTTACGTACGACCCATCCAAATAAGATAGCACCAACAACATAGAAGATCGAAATCGAAGCAGCGGAACCATTTGGTGTCAACCGAGCACCAGTAGCTGAGAAACCATTGAATGTACCAGAAACCATATCGGCAAATGCTGCGATGATGATCATACAGAATAACCAGCAGAACAAGAAGAACAAACGTTTTCCAGTTTTACCGATATATTGTTCAACGATCTGTCCCATGGATTTACCTTTTGATTTAACCGATGCATACAAAGCGCCAAAATCATGAACGGCACCAAAGAAGATACCACCAACGACAATCCACAATACAGCTGGTAACCAACCAAACATTAAAGCCATAACTGGACCTGTTACTGGACCAGCACCGGCAATCGATGAAAATTGATGAGCGAATACACGCCATTTATTACTAGGTACATAATCTACACCATCTTCAAATTCTTGTGCTGGTGTTTTCGCATTGGGATCGATGCCCCAAGTCTTAACTAAATACCTTCCATAGAATAGATAGGCGCATACAAATAATACAGCGACCAATCCTAACAAAACTAAACCATTCATAATACAATCTCTCCTTCTTTGTACATACAAATAAAAAAGCTCTTCATCTTACTAAGACGAAAAGCTGTTCCGCGGTACCACTCAGTTTATGTAAATAATTTACATCTCTTTGACATCCAACAATGTCTTTTTCATTAACGCCGAATCCGCGGATTTCTTTACTTGCTTCAAGAAATCAACTCGCAAGGGATAATCTCTTAAACGTTGCCTGCATCACTTCCACCCCTGTGATGCTCTCTAGTCAGGGACTGTTGAATCGATCTTGTCTTGTTCGAAGTCTTTTATTTCTATGTACATTTGCAAGTATAGTCCTAATTTTTTCAAAGTCAATAAAATATTTCAATAAATTTACTGAAAGCGTATTCACTTTTTTTCATAAAAAAGCCTCATTTCTGAGGCTTACGCAACTTGATCTAAGATATCTTTCATCTTTTTGGCTAGACCCTTTGTCTTTTCGACCGACAAAGAACATACAGCCACACGAATTCCCTTATTGACTTTTACGGTATAAATATGATTTTTCATCAATGCTTCATGGAAAGCATCACGTACATCATTGTCCATCGATAAGGTTACGAAGAATCCTTCTCGATATGGATAGTGTTTTAATCCAACTTCAGCGGCTTCTTGAATAAAGATATCGCTTCTTTGTTTCAATAAAGCCACATATTTTCTACGCTCGGCATTGTATTCTTCTTTATGATTTTCCAATACATCCACAAACATAGCCATGGCACCATTATTGATGTTGGACCAAGTAGCACGTGCATCTTTCTCAAAGACATTCTTCATATCTCGTAGGTTATCTTCATTTTTAGTCATGACAATGGCAGCCCCGCAACGCATACCATAAGCCGTCATGGATTTCGATAGTGAGAACGATACCACGACCGCTACATTTTCATCGATATCATCAAATACTTTAAAGTAATCTTTCGCTTTTTCTTGTCCATACGCAAAATCAATATAGGCAATATCGTTCAATAATACGACTTCATGGGTCTTCGCACATGCATTTAATAACGCAACAACTTGTTTCCATTCATCGACTGTCATCGAATAGCCCGTTGGATTTTGACATGGATCATTGATCACGATGACCAACTTATCTTGTTTGGCCATGACCGTTTGGCAAGCTCTTTCCAGATCTTTGATGTTGAATGCATCCCCATCAAATAAGGAATAATTTTCCACTTCCAAACTATCCATGCCTGCCATCAATTTATACGATCCCCAAGCAATTTCTGGTAAAATTACGGTTTGTCCTGCATCCAAGCATTCACTAATGGTCATATCAACCGCACCGGTTCCACCTGGAGTCGCAATGACTTCATGTGGTAATGTACTGTTACCATTCAATACCCAATCATATACATCTTTACAAAAATCAGGATTTCCGGTAAAAGCGGATGCATATTTCGCTAAAACACGATTATCCAAGGCTTTTAAAGATGAAAAACAAGTATCTAACGCAACCAATTGTCCTTGTTCATCATATAAAGAACCAATGGTTGCATCGGTCACAACATCGGCACCATTTTTGGCCACATCTTCTTTCGCTTTTCTGACAATCGCAAATACCGTATCGACAATGGGTTCAGTACTTACACTCTTTTTCACAAAACTCATTTCTTTTCCTCCTCTATTCCTTCAACGGGATACATACCCAATACTTTGAATGATTCACATACTTCTTTGATTTCAGCCAATGCGGCTTTCACATTGTCTGAATCGAGCATGTCATCCAATATTTCAATATAGAAAAAATATTCAAATGGTTCATTTTTACGTGGACGCGATTGAATACTGTCCATATTCAAATGATGATTCGCAATGATCTCAATGATTTTTGCCAAAGATCCACTAATATGTTGTGTTTCAAAAATGATACTAAAACGATTTCCCGTTTTGGCTGGTTCCAGCCCAATCACTAAGAATCGCGTTGTATTTTGACTATTTTCTTCAATATGTTCGGCTAATATTTTTAAACCATATAAATCGGCATTTTCTTTCGCACCAATGGCAGCTTTATGAATATCATTTTCACTAGCCACATATTGAGCTGCCATGGCCGTATTTGGATACGCAATCGTTTGTACGCTCAATTGTTGGAGAAAACGTTTGGATTGTGCCAATGCCTGATCCTTGGAATAAACATATTCAATATCTTTTAACGTTGCTTCGGGCATACCCAATAAACACTGTTCGATTTGTTGATCGGCCATTTTTTGGATATATACCGGATATTTTCGTAAGCCATCCAATACTTCCCCTACCAAACCGGAATTACTATTTTCGAATGGAATCACACCATAATGTGCTTTTCGATTGACGACAGCTTGAAAAACTTCATCAAACGACTTGAAATGGATCGTTGGACTGCCTGGAAATAAGCGTTCGGTCACTAAATGGCCAAATGCACCTTTCACTCCGCAATATGCGATCACCTCGTTTGACAACAATGTTTGTTGATATTCGCGTGAATTTCGCATCATCATTTTCACAAAATCACGATACGGTCTTTTATAGTGAGGATTTTCGATCTGGTCGACATTTTTTTCGATGACTTGTACTTCTCGTTTGGAATCTAATATGGGTAAACCATGTTCTTTTTTATACTGAAGAACCTTTGTCACCGCATCCAAACGACGCGTATACAATTTCGCCATTTCACGATCGACCGCGTCGATTTCTCTTCTTGCTTCTTCTAATTGATTCATACCGGTATCATCATATCATAATTTTCATTTCGTTTTCTGAAAATTTGTTTCTTTCGTGCTATGATGGTACACAGGAGGATGGAACTTTATGCAGATGACAGTCCATTTAGGTGAAAATTCTTACCCCATTACCATTGAAAAAGGGGCAATCCATCATATACAAGATACCATAGATACACATCGTAAGATGGCGATCATTACCGATGATCAAGTACCTGATACTTGGGTCCAAATCGTTAAGGATCAATGTGAAAATGCGTTCGTATTGCGTTTTCCTGCCGGCGAAGGATCCAAATGCTTTGCGCAATATGAATCGTTATTGGACCAACTGGCTACCCAAGAAATGACGCGAAAAGATGCCATCATTGCGATTGGCGGTGGTGTGACTGGGGATTTATCCGGTTTTGTGGCGGCTAGCTATATGCGCGGGATCGATTTCTACAATATTCCGACCACCGTATTATCCCAAGTGGATTCAAGTGTAGGTGGTAAAGTCGCGATTGATATGGGATCGTATAAAAATATTGTTGGGGCTTTTTGGCAACCAAAAGCCGTGATCATTGATCCCGATGTGTTAACTACTCTATCGCATAGACAAGTGAATAATGGTTTGGTGGAAGCATTAAAGACCGGATTGATCCAAGATCCTGTTTTGGTTGATTTATTTGAACAAGATACCCTGGATCTTTCACAGATCATTACACGTTCCATTGATGTCAAGCGAAAAGTCGTAGAAAAAGATGAAAAAGAAGAAGGATTACGCAAGATCTTAAACTTTGGTCATACTATCGGTCATGCCATTGAAAGTGCCTACGGCTTGGATACCTACCTACATGGTGAATGTGTAGCCATGGGCATGTTGTTCTTTATCGAAGATAAAGCTTTAAAAGATCGAATCTTACGGATCTATGAACGTTTAGATTTGCCTAAAGTGCCTGATTATTCGATTGATCAATTGATGCATTATATTGCGCATGATAAAAAAAGCAATCGTGATTCCGTAACCGTCGTGAAAGTACAATCACCGGGTTCTTATAACTTAGAGAATCTATCGTTTGACAAGATTCGATGCCGATTAGAAAGAGGTCCATATGAAGAATAATATTGGTACAAATATATCGATGACTTTATTTGGTGAATCCCATGGAGCTGCCATTGGTATCACCTTAGACGGTCTTCCTGCCGGTTTTCCGATTGATTTGGATCGTCTGGCAGCGGATATGGAAAAGCGCAAGGCCAAAGGTCGTATCTCTACCCAACGTCATGAAGCTGATGCCGTTCAAATCGTATCGGGGTTCTTTGAAGGGAAGACCACGGGCACGCCATTAACATTGTTGATCCAGAACACCAATACGCGTTCTTCAGATTATACAAAAACACATGGTCGATTGCGTCCGGGTCATGCCGATTATACTGCTTTTGAAAAATATCATGGATTTCAAGATTATCGTGGCGGTGGGCATTTTTCCGGCCGTTTAACCGCACCCATTGTTGCTGCAGGCAGTATTTGTCGACAAATCCTTGAAGCCAATGGTGTCCAGATCGGGTCCCATATCGAACAGTTGTATACCATTCATGATGATGTTTTTTCGAATGATCTGGATACCTTACAAGAACAAATCGCACAAGTCAATCAAAAGGAATTTGCGACCTTGGATCCACAATGTGAAGATGAAATGAAATCATTGATTGAAAAAGTGGCTGCACAAGGTGATTCTTTGGGTGGTATTGTCGAAACCGCTGTTATTGGCTTACCAACTGGTTTAGGTGAACCTGCTTTTGATAGTGTGGAAAGCATTCTTTCGCATTTATTGTTTTCGGTACCTGCCGTTAAAGGCGTTTCTTTTGGTTTAGGATTTGGCTTTGCGAATGTGAAAGGATCGATGGCCAATGATGATTTTGCCTGTCAAGACGGCAAGATCTTTACCATGACCAATCATAATGCGGGAATCAATGGGGGAATCACCAATGGGATGCCAATCCTCATTCATACATGTGTCAAACCAACCCCTTCCATTTATAAGGAACAAGCCTCGGTGGATTATCTGACCAAAGAAAATGTAAAATTGCAGATCCAAGGTCGTCATGATCCATGTATTATTCATCGCGCTCGTATTGTGATTGATTCCGTTGTGGCATTTGGTCTATTGGATCTATGGATGTCCAAAAACGCACAAGGAGATTTAGTATGAGAGTAAAAGTATCTCCATCGCAAGTGGCAGGATCTATTGCGATTCCTTCCAGTAAATCATTAGCCCATCGTGCCATCATTTGTGCCAGCCTAGCGCAAGGAACCAGTACCATATCGAATATTACGTATTCGAAAGATATCGATGCGACAATTGCTTGTATGGAAGCATTGGGAGCAACGATCAAAAAACAAGAAACTTCTTGTATCATTACTGGTACCAATGTCAAAAAACGAACGATGCCAGTATCAATGGACTGCAACGAATCTGGTTCTACCTTGCGTTTTTTAATTCCTTTATGCGCTTTATCCAATCAAAAAGCAACCCTTATGGGCCATGGCCGCTTGATGCAACGTCCTATGGATGTATACACCCAGATTTTTGATGAACAACAACTCACCTTTCAACAAACGGATCATATCGAGGTGTGTGGACCGTTACGATCCGGCACCTATACCATTCGTGGTGATATTTCCAGTCAATTTATCACTGGTTTACTTTTCGCTTTACCATTATTAGATCAAGGAAGTCAAATTGCGATCATTCCTCCGTTTGAATCTAAATCTTATGTAGATCTGACGTTACAAATGTTGAGATCCTTTGGAATCACGATTCATCCAATCGATGACACCCATTACCAAATTCCGACTCATCAATCGTATCTTGCTGGCGATGTACGCGTAGAAGGAGATTGGTCACAAGCGGCTTTCTATACGGTATTGGGTGCGATTCAAGGTCCTCTGACCTTAAAAAATATGAATGCGGATTCTTTACAAGGGGATAAAGTGGTGATCGAGGCGATAAAGAATAAAACGTGGCAACAAGAAGATCTGATCATTGATCCAGCACCGTTGACGGGACAAACCATCGATCTAGCGGATTGTCCAGATCTAGGGCCGATCTTATGTGTTTTGGCTGCCTATAGTCAAGGAACCACGCATTTGATCCATGCACAACGTTTACGCATGAAAGAAAGTGATCGAATCGAGGCGATGGAAACCGAATTAAGAAAATGGGGCGTGGAGATATCCAGTACCTATGATACGATTACCATTGTAGGTAAAGATACATACGCCAAAGATAATGTGGTCATTCATGGTCATAATGATCATCGCATTGTGATGGCCATGACCGTTTTTGGTTTATGTGCACGCTCTTCTTGTATCATTGATGATGCGCAAGCCATCACAAAATCATATCCAAACTTTTTTCAGGATATACAAGATATTGGTGGAAAGGTGGAAATACTATGAATTATGGAATCGTTGGTTTAGGTCTTATGGGAGCCAGTTTAGCCAGTCGATTAATGGAATTGGGTCATAATGCCGTCTATGGATTTGACATCAATCCGTTGACCATTCAGATTGCCAAAGATCGCAATTATATTACTGAAGGTTCAACCAATCCCGAAGAATTATTGGATCGTTGCCAAATTATCATTTTAGCTTTATATCCGACGCAGATCCAACCTTGGATTGAAAAATATCAATCTTCGATCAAAACTGGATCCATCTTAATGGATATTAGTGGTGTAAAATCAAATATTGTGACGCCTTGTCAAAAGATCCTAAAAGATGGCCTGGAATTGATCAGTATCCATCCTATGTGTGGACGAGAAAGTCGTGGTATCGAACAAGCGGATCCAACCATCTTTGATGATGCGAACTTTATTGTCGTACCCACCGAAAAAAATACCCATTCCAGTATTTTATTGGCGGAACAATTGGGATCGTATTTAGGGTGCAGTCGTGTGGCAACCCTGACTCCACAAGAGCATGATAGAATGATTGGTTTCCTATCTCAATTGACCCATGTCATCGCGGTTTCTTTGATGAATACGCATGATAATAGCCATTTGGTCGAATATACCGGTGATAGTTTCCGCGATTTGACCCGTATTGCTTCGATCAATGAAGATCTATGGTCTGAATTATTTATCTTAAATAAAGATATTTTATTGGATGAAACCAATCAATTTATTACAGCCATTACGCATTTTCGAGATGCCTTAAAAACCGAAGATATAGAAGAGATGAAACGCTTATTTATTCAATCCACCGAGCGTCGTCAACTCTTCAACAAATAAAAAACGTTGTCGCGACAACGTTTTTTTATTATACGTTTGTATCTCTTTGACCCCCTAAAAACTTGGGGAGTTTTTCGGGATGGCCATCTTTGATCCATTGTGTATATTCGGCAGTTGCCGCAAACATGACATCACCTGAAGAGTTCAAGGCCGTTTCCACACTGTCTTGAACAACACCAATAATGAAGCCAATACCAACGGCTTGCATCGCTACATCGGCACTAATGCCAAATAAAGAACAGGCCATAGGAATCAACAATAGGCTTCCTCCTGCCACACCACTGGCTCCGCAAGCCGCAAAGGTTGCTAAGACGCTTAAGATCAGAGCGGTAGCAAAATCAACCCGAACTCCAACCGTGTTACAAGTTGCGAGCGTAAAAATCGTAATGGTAATGGCGGCCCCATCCATGTTGATCGTTGATCCCAATGGGATGGCAACCGAATACATTTCTTCATCCAATAATAATTTTTCACAAAGTTCCATATTCACGGGAATATTTGCTGCCGAACTTCGGGTGAAGAAGGCCATGATGCCACTTTCTTTTAAGCAACGGAATACCAATGGATATGGATTTCGATGTAAGAAAAGAAAGGCAATCAATGGATCGACGACCAGGGCAACCATCAACATCGATCCCACTAATACAAGCAATAGCGAACCATAGGTTTCAAAAACACCTAAACCATTGGCACTGACCATTTGATAGGTCAATCCCATGATACCAAAAGGGGCTAGATTAATGATCCAACGAACCAAGGTACTAATGCCTTCACTGATGTCATTTAAGAAGGTCTTGGAGGTTTCGGCTGCGATGGATTTCAATGCCAATCCCAACAAAACGGACCAGAATAAAATACTTAAATATTGTCCTTTGGCCAAGGCTTCGATGGGATTCATGACAATGGTATTCAATAAATTGGTCATGACTTCGCCAATACCGCCTGGAGCTGCAGCTTCATGAGCTGCTTTTTCGGTTAACACCAATGTTTGTGGGAACGCAAAGCTAACCGTGACCGCAACCACAGCTGCTAAAAACGTACTGATCATATATAAAAAGATAACGCGTCCAAATCGTTTGTCCATTCCTGTATTGGATGATGCCAATGAATTGGTGATCAACACAAAAACCAGGACGGGTGCAATCGAGCGTAGGGCGCCTTTAAATAAATCACCTAAGATCCCTATGGGTAGATTTTTAAATAAAATGCCTAAAATGGTACCAATGATCAAGCCAATCACGATGCGAATGATCAAACTTGTTTCATTATACTTTCGAATGACTTTCATATCCCTTTCTCCTTATCTATTTAATTTTACTTTATTTCTACGTTTTTTTCAAAATTTACATACATTTGTCTGTAAATAAGATACAATTTTGTGAAAGTAAGTGATTTTAGCACTCTTATTGCAATGGTGCTAAAACGGTGTATAATGTTTTCAATAGGAGGATTCGATATGAACAATCAGAATCAAAGACAGAGGTATTTTCGGATATGGACAATCATATTAATTGTGTTATTGATCTTTGATTGGGTCGTTGTCCCAATGATCTCTGGAGCACATACAAAAGAAACATCCTATTCTAACTTTTTGAATAAGGTAGAAGATCGTCAAGTCAAGGAAGTACAAATTGAAGATAATATCATTTATTATACATTGAAAAAAGATGATGCCACCACGTATCAGACAGGTGAAATGAACGATGCCAAGTTGGTGGATCGTTTGGAAGATAATGGTGTAGAGTTTTCACAACGCATTCATCAAAAATCTTGGTTGGATAATCCATTTCTCAATTTCTTGATTCTTTTCTTGTTGCCAATCATTTTAATGACTTGGTTGTTGCGACGAAGCATGAAACGATTCCAAGATAAAATGGGTGGCGGTAATACATTTACGTTTACACCAGGTGGTAACGAAGATGATGACAATAATGGATTTGGTGGCTTTGGCAGCTTTGGTGGTCTAGGCAATTTAGGAAAATCCAATGCCAAAGTATATGAAGGTAAAAAGACCGGTATCACATTTAAGGATGTGGCTGGTCAAGAAGAAGCAAAAGAAAATTTAAAAGAAATCGTGGATTTTTTAAATAATCCGAAGAAATATACAGATATTGGTGCCACGATGCCAAAAGGTGCTTTATTGGTTGGTCCGCCAGGAACAGGCAAAACTCTATTAGCGAAAGCCGTTGCTGGTGAAGCAGGCGTCCCATTTTTCTCGATTTCCGGTTCCGAATTTGTGGAAATGTTCGTAGGTCGTGGTGCCGCCAAAGTACGGGATTTGTTTACGCAAGCACGTAAAAAAGCGCCTTGTATCGTTTTTATCGATGAGATCGATACCATTGGTAAGCGGCGTGATGGTGCTGCATCCATGGGCGGTAATGATGAACGGGAACAAACATTGAACCAATTACTCGCTGAAATGGATGGTTTTGATGGATCTAAAGGTGTTGTTCTTTTAGCTGCAACCAACCGTCCAGAAATCTTAGATCCCGCTTTGACACGTCCAGGTCGTTTTGATCGTCGTATTCCTGTTGAATTGCCTGACTTAGCAGGTCGTGAAGCCATCTTGCGTCTGCATGCACAAAAAATCAAACATTCACCAGATATTGATTTCAATGTAGTGGCGCGTGCTGCTGCCGGTTCAAGTGGTGCAGATCTTGCCAATATCATCAATGAAGGGGCTTTATTAGCGGTTCGTGATGGTCGTCATCAAGTGATCCAACGTGATTTGGAAGAAGCCATTGAAATTGTCATTGCCGGTGAGCAAAAGAAAGGTGCGGTCATTTCGCCAAAAGAGAAATTGATCGTATCGTATCATGAAATTGGTCATGCCCTGGTTGCCGCAAAATCAAAGAATTCAGCTCCTGTTCATAAGATCACGATCATTCCAAGAACCAAAGGGGCTTTGGGATATACGATGCAAGTGGAAGAAGACGAACAAAATTTATTATCGAAAGATGAATTATACAGTCGTATTGTTACGTATACAGCTGGTCGAGCTGCCGAAGAATTGATTTTCCATAATTATACTTCGGGTGCTTCCAATGATATTGAACAAGCAACCAAATTAGCACGGGCGATGATCACTCGATTTGGTATGAGTGAAAACTTTGATATGACCGCCCTAGAAACTGTATCGAATCAATATCTAGGTGGCGATACCAGTCTAGCTTGTTCTTCTGAAACCGCTGCAAAAGTAGATGAAGAAGTCATTGCCTTGATTCGAAGGGCTCATCAAGAAGCGCTACAAATCTTAAAAGACAATATGCCTAAGCTACATGAATTGGCAAAATACTTATATGAAAAGGAAACGATCACAGGTGAACAATTTATGTATATCTTAAACAAGCCTGCTGAGATCCCAACCAATTCCGCTCATTAAGACGTTGATATTCAACGTCTTTTTTTCTATGATAAAGCCATGAAAATACTTCAGGTTGATCAGCCTCAATCGATTGATTTTGATACCGATGTTTTAGGATGTATAGCAGGTCCAAACTGTGATTTTTCATGGATCTTAGATATTCGTGATCAATGCATAAAGAAAAAAATTCTATTTCGTTTTCTTTCCACCGGTCCTGCTTTGATCAAAGATGGAAAGATCTATTCTATTCCCAAAAATCAACAGGTTTCTCAAGCAAGAAAAGCACAGATCGACTATTCGCCCAATGAAGATTTATTTTGTCGTTTGTCTCATTCACAATTTCGATCTTCCTTCTATTTGCGACCAAAAGATCGAACTTATATCCAACAAAAAGGATGGGAAACGATTGATGAACATGCTCATGATTTTATTGCAGCTCGCCTAGGTCCGGCCATTCCGTATCATGATGGCAAACAAACGCCAATGAAAGGACATCCGGTTTTTTTAGCACAACATGCCACGGGTACTTGTTGTCGAAATTGCTTATATAAATGGCATCAGATTCCCAAAGAAAAAGACCTGACCGATAAGGAACAAGACTATATCTGTCAGGTCATCATGGATTGGTTATTTCGCCAAATGTCCAAATAAAAAGAGCATTCGCTCTTTTTATTATTCGTTTTGTTTTCGTTTTAAGGCAACGAGAATCACGATGACTACAATGGCTGCAGCTCCAACGCCGATATATAATCCTGTATTGGTTTGGGTTCCCGTATTGGTTCCCGATGTTGTTTGCGTATTTTCAGCAATATAAGTATTTGTCAACGTATAGCCATCCACATCACCACGATAATGGCTCAATGCCTTTTCTTTGATGGTATAGGAATATGCCTTTCCATTCTCATCGTTTTTTGGCAATCCATCAAATTCAAATGTCCATTCATCACTGCTACCTTGGACTTCCATGGCTTTAAATTGTTTATTGTTGGCATATAAGATGACCGTTACAGTTTTAGGCCGTTGTTTATTTTTATCGGAATCGTCTTTCCATACGATCTTGCCTTGCACATTCACTGTTTCATCGGCATTATCTGTCGCCAATACTTCAGTATCCTTCGATGGATCAACCACTAAGATATTATTTTGTTGGACATTTTCCACATTCACTTCAATATTGTTTTGTTTCAATTCAATATTTGTTTGACTATTGTTGGTAGTTGTCGATTCACTATCGGATTTCGTCGTCGATTCACTGTCTGATTTCGTATCCGAAGTCGTCGTGGAATCTTCATTAGACTTTGTATCCGTGGTTGATTCTGTACTTGTTGTATCGGCAGTCATATCTACATCGATATATTTCACTGTCGCATTGGATTTCTTATTGGTCTTTACCTCACTTGTAAAGTTTTCAACGGGTTCCACTTCAACCGAGTAATTGACTTCTTCCTTTTGTTCTTCATCGGCATACTTTGGTTCTTGTCCAAATGTAAATTTCCAATCACTGCCCTTTACTTCATACGAATCACCAGTTGGTTGCCCATTGGCTAATAAACTGACTTTGACTTCTTCTGGTTTCTGAGAATCCTTAATGTCTGTATCCCAATCAATGACACCTTGTAACGATACAGTTTTTACAGTGGTATCATCTAAAGTAAGAGTGATATCCTTGGTTTCGGTTGTATCATCTTGTGATGATGTTTTCTCCGTTAGTGTTGTATCTGCTTCATTGTCTTGATTCTCTTGATCCGTCACTTCTGTTTCATTATCTTGATTCGTAGAATCATCCGTTGTTTGTTCTTTTTGCACTTGGACATCTTTTATAATTGTATCCTTCTGAACGGTAAATGGAATCGTCACGGAATGTGTACCTGCTGAAATATCTTCACTTTTCAATGTCAGTTCACTGACTTGACCTTTATTATCGGTCGTTTCCACTTCAGCCACTTGACCATCGATCTTTACCTCATCTTCTTGCACATCAATATTTGGCAAGTTCAAGGTTAAATCCGTACCATCGAAATTTACATCATTCAGTTCCATGACCAATTGATCATTGATAGTTACTTTTGTATCGTCTTCGATTGGTGTTTCATCTTTTAGAAGTTGAACCGTACCCGCTTCATTATAATTTGTGGTTTCTTGCGCATAAATTGGAACACTACCAAAATTGGAACATACCATTGTTGCAGCAAATAAAAGACCCATTACATGTTTTCTGTTCATAATAAATAAAGCTCCTTCTTTATTTCATTATACTAAAAAAAAAGCATTGGATACAACCAATGCTTAATGGATCATAGATTATTTTCAACAAATTCAAGTACTTTTGGTTCTGGAATAAATCCTGAAAAAGCATTCACTTGTTCGCCTTTTTTAAATAAGATCACCGTAGGAACAGCCATGATACCAAATTTTTCGGCTAAGTCACTAGATTCATCCACATCCACAGATACAACTTTGCACTTTCCTGCAAGTTTTTCTGACACGCTACTCATGATTGGGGCCAACATTTTACATGGGCCGCACCAAGTTGCTGAAAAATCTACTAAAACAGCGTCTTCTTTCATTAATGCATTGAATTGTTCTGTATTTACTTTGTTCACCATATTAGAAATCCTCCTATTGTTAAAGATATTGTAACCAATGGGAAATTCGATGTCTATTCATTTGCTTCAGGCCATTTATCTTGGATAAAAGTCAGTGTTTTTTGAAAGGCATCTTGCCTTGCTTTCTGACAATGTTTGGGATAATTTCTCTCAATTTGGGATATCCGACGATACAATAAACGATCTCGATTGAAGGCTTTTGGCGGCAATATCGCATGGCTGACCATTTGATAATGTAGATGTCGAGCACCATATCGATAATCATGATCTTGTAAACGACGCACGATTTGACGACATGCATATTCACTCGGCAAGACGACATCGTTTTGTGAAGAAAGCAAGAGAATCGGACATTGACATTTTTCTACGGGAATGATCATTTCTTCTCTCAATCCGTAGGTCAAACATTGTTCATACCGATCGACCGTATGAAATTCATGACTACATTTCATCTCTTTCGCAACTTGTTTCCACATCTTTGTTTCTGGTTTTAATAAAGGCAATGGCAATCCTTTATATAAGATCGTCATGGTCGTTGGTTTGATCGATAATGGTTGATATAAAATATGGAATGGATTGACCCCAATCACAAGATCAATATCTTCTGGATAGTGACTGGCTACCCCTAGGGCAACACTGCCTCCGAGTCCCCATCCCCATAAGCCTACATGTTCATAGCCTTGGGCGTGCATGGTTTCGGCAACAAAAGAAATATCATCCAAAGAAATTTCTCGTCCTGGTTCAATAAAATCAAGCGCCAATGTATCCATTTTCGCTTCTGTAAATGCTTTCGCAATCGCATCATTACGCATGGTACTTAATATGATCAATATAGAGGTGTTGGATGCCTTTCCCTGATAGTACCGAGCAGAGAAGCCATCTTCATCAAATTTATAATTGAATTTCATAATTTCATCTTCTTGTATTGCCTATTATTTGTCAATGAACAAAAGTTTCAATTTATCTAAAATGAATAACATAGTCTATTGTTTGATTATTATCAGGATATAGATGATAATTGATCTGTTCATACAATTCTGGATCATAAGATACATGAATTTTAATATGTTGGCCATCATGGACTTGTTTGGTCTTTGTTGTCATCTGTATGCTTTTCACAAATTGCATTTCTACTTCATTGGTCTGATCAAATTGTTTTATTAAATTTTTGTTCACATGAATCGATTCAATTTGATTGCCTTCATATTTTACTTGTACATACTCTTTGAGATCGATCGGTTTAGCATCTTGACTGTAAGTACAACCAACTAAGAAAAAAATGAGAATGAATAATCGTTTCCACATAGATTCATTATAGCTTAAAATTCAGAAAGAAAAAAACAACCCATACCTATGGGTTGCAGTTTTTACAAGGTCGATATCCTTCACTGATGATTGTTTCACGAGAATCTGTTGATGTGATTTTATTATTTTCACTCATTCGTTTTACACTGAAGCAATCGGGTCGATGAAAGACATGAGTGTTTGGATTTAATATATATGTCGTACTTGTTGTTTCGGTTTGTGTTTCTGTACTTGTAGTTTCCGTTTCAATTTGTGTATTCGTTTCTGTACTCGTATTTTCCGTACGATGACTATCACCGGTTGCATAATCAATGGTAATGCCCGGTTGGACATTATAGACAAATACATTAAACGATAGATTTTGGTCCTCGATCGATAAGGCTTCCATATGGACTCCATGGGCAACTAGATCATTTCCTTCATAGATGGGTGTTACTCGATAGAGGACATGATGATGGGTGGATCGTATATAATCAGCGACCTGATTTTCAAATGGTAACATACCGTCAACATTCATATATCGGGTTCCTGTAATTAAGTTATATTTATTCGCATTTTGTCCACTCAACATATATGCAATCAAATGACAACGATTGTATAAATAATGATCTTCAATCAAATCATCGTACCGGATGGTATGCCATCCACTGGGTTTGATCATTCCGATGGATCCGCGTTTCTTGGTTGGCATGGTCTCTTTGCCTAAAATAGCTTGGGCTTGATGACACCGCCCCCATTCATCCCATTTGGAGTACGATTGATACACAGTGGTTGATTTTTCTTCATCAGTAAACGATGGAACATTGTCATCCACTTCTACATAGGGCGTACCGGAATAAGCAGGAATCGTTGATAGATCGATATCGCCTTCTTGGGCATGTACACAAGCCGTACTAAAAAATAAAAGCAGGGAACAAAATAATATAATAAATCTCTTTCTCATAAAAAAAGTATACCACATAAAAAAGTCATAATTCATCGAACTATGACTTAAAACGTATTCTCGGTTCGTGCGATGATAGCATTTTGTGCTTCTGGCATCAACGATACAAATTGGGCACAATATCCAGCCACACGAACAATGAGATCCGTATGTTTTTCCGGATATTTTTGAGCTTCTTTGAGTTCCTGAGAGGATACAACATTAAATTGATTATGATAAATGCCTTTTTTTGCAGAAACAATCAAGAAGTCAATAAAGCGTTCTAAATCAGCTTCTTTCGCTAGTGTTTGTGGACTCAATCGCATATTTAACAATTGTCCAGCTGCTACACGTACATTCGGTAATTTGGATACCGAATTGATTAATGCGGTAGGTCCGGTTTGATCCGTTCCTTGCGTTGGTGAACAGCCTTCATTTAATGGGCTACCAGCCATGCGCCCATCGGGTGTAGCTCCAACCACAAAGCCATTTGGCACATACGATGTGATGTTTGAAGTTGACATCGTATAACAACTGACTTCTGGTCCTCTACCTTGACGAATGGTATGGTAAGAAGGCAATAATTCCAAATAAGAATCAAATACATCCGCAACGATTTGGTCGACATCATCGATGTCATTTCCAAATTTAGGCAAACGTAATATTTTGTTGCGTATGCGCATGGATTCTTCGGATTGCCAATTCTCATCCATAGCGTTCAGCAATTGTTCCCATGTCAATGTGTGATCTTCATACACCAGTTTCTTTATTGTATATAAAGAATTGCCTACGACCGATGGTCCAATATTCGATTGGGATATCACATCATATTTACACCCGCCTTGTTTTAGGGTCTTACCTAATTTCATCGCGTTTTGGATCAAACACGAAGCGAGTGGGTCTGCATCATAGATTTCTAAGCTTTCATCACATATCGCATCACAAGCTACACTAATATCCGAATAGAATTTTAAATAACGTTTCCATTCTGCCCATAATTGATCGTATGTTTCTTTGGGTTTTCCTTTCAACATACAAATGCCCGTATTGGGATCGACTCCATCATGGAGCATGATTTCTAATACTTTTCCCCAGTTTACATAGGTCATTCCGGTAGCTCGGTGTCCATATTTACCAGGAACACCAGTTTCTACACAACCAATTGGACAGTAATCCAGGGCATCTTCTTTACAGATACCTAGATCCATGATACCTTTGGCTACGATCGCATCATTGAACATGCTTGGCATCCCACATCCAGTTCGGATGAGTTTGGCACAAGCACGTAAATAAGATCGTGGTGAGTTTGCGTGATAGCGTGCGGAGAAGTTTGGTTCGGACAATCGACATTGATGCATGGCTTCGATACACATATATGTCAAATCATTGGTTCCATCGCTACCATCTGGTTTTAAGCCACCAACCACTAGATTCGAATAGAGCGGATAGCCTTGGGAAAACTTTGTATGACCATACGGACGTACTTTATTGAGGGAAGAATTCATAATGAACATGTGCGTGATAATCTCTAAGGCTTTTTCTGGTGTTAGGAGGC
Source organism: Absicoccus intestinalis (assembly GCF_033971885.1). NCBI lineage: Bacteria > Bacillati > Bacillota > Erysipelotrichia > Erysipelotrichales > Erysipelotrichaceae > Absicoccus > Absicoccus intestinalis. The sequence goes on from NZ_JALBUS010000002.1 coordinate 181,635, forward strand.
CCGATTTACGATCTTGTTGATAATAAGGATAGAGATATTGATCAAATCGTCCATAACAGAAGGAATGTCCATTACTTTCGATCATTTGTAGCACATGGATCATATAGGTGACTTCCACAGCTTCATAGAAACTGCGAGCCCCTTGTTCCATCATGGTCATAGCCATGGTCGACATGACTTCATACTCTTGTTTACGATTCGGATTGGTTTCTTTTATAGACAGTTCTTTGGCGAGTTTTCCATAGCGTTTAAAGTAAGTCAATGCGCCTTCTAAAGAAATGATGACACTTTGATAAAAAGCTTTTTGTTCATCGGAAAGTTCTGTATTTAATTTGGTTTTCGCTTCATCAATAATGGCGCGAAAGCCTTGTTTTAACGCCATTTCATGATCCGGTACAATATGGCCATCACCACTCATCGAAATGCCCCCTCGATGGAGTACGCCCTGTTTTTCAGCAATTCGTATGGAATCGGTCAAGTGGGCATTTACACGGTCTTCATGCGTATGTCCTTGCCAATAAGGGGCAATCGAACGAAGATCTGATTTAGTTTGTTGGTCAATATAAAAGATATCTCCCGATCGTTTTTCAAAAGTATCCAATTCATCAATGAGCCATTGGATGGAATATTCTGGAAAGATCGGTGCGGCAAAATTATGAGATGCCTGATTGCCAAAGATTAAAGAGTCTGGCTCCATATAGATGGTCATATGTTCTAGGGTATAAGCAAATGCTTTGGCTTTACGCAAAATATATGGTTCGCCCTCGGTTTGTTGGAAAGATCGCGTATACAATACGGCTCTTTGGGAACAAATTGTGGCTTTGCGTTTTTCCATCTTTTCTCGAAGGCGTTTCGTACGCTCATTGATCATAGGCCAAACCTCCTTATTTTTTTACTTTTTCAAATCAAGTACAACAGGCACAGAACGATAACCAACACCCATACGATCGATACCCATATCAATTAATTTCAAGAAATGTTCACGTGTACGGATGCATCCAGAACCTTTGATTTTACATTTTCCTTGGTTTTCGTCCATGATCAATTGGATAACTTCTGGGGTAGCACCGACATTTTCATGTCCGGTTAAGAATCCAGTACTTGTCTTGATGAAATCGGCACCTGAATCCATGACACAATGGCATCCAGCCTTGATTTCTTCTTCTGTCAATGCATCGGTTTCCAAAATAACTTTCAGTTCACGTCCATATTTATGAGCGGCTTCGGCACATGCTTTTAAATCTTCTGTTACTTCATCTAATTTTCCAGAACGAATCTTACCAAAATTGGCAACGATATCTACTTCTTTTACTGTATCATATTTTGCGACGGCTTCAATCTGTTGTACTCGACTTTCTGTTGAGCTATCACCAAATGGGAAATCCGTCACTGGGCAAAGCATGGTATCGGATCCTTTCACATACGGTTCGCAAAGATCCATGTATCCTGGATTGATACAAATTGTGGCACATCCCAATTGCACACCGTCTTTGGTCAAATCAATAATTTCTTGTTCAGTAAATTCTGGTTTCAATACACTGTAATCAATGTATTGTGCTAATTCTCTCGTCGTCATTTCTTTTGCTGGTTTATTTGGTTTCATAGTATGTATTTTTGATAACTTTTGTTATCTTTCCTCCTTGCGACTATATAATAGCACATTATGTTCGTTATGAAACTATATTTTTTCGTTTATTTTCTTTTATGTTCGTTGTTAAGAAACTCTAAATAGCAAATCTGTGAAATACATATTATATACACCTATCTATCTTTCGCTATATCTGTCATAGCAGTAAAATATTAATAAAGAACATATAAATTATCCTGTAGAAGAAAGGATTCGAATCATGAAAAACGATATTACAACTATTCATTCTTCAAACAAACAAAAAGAAATAGCAAAAAAATGTCTTCTATTTCTATTCTCCCGATAAAAGATGAAGTAAAAATAGAAAAGGATGATAATTTTACAAAAATTCCTTATACTACTTTTTTAACATTGGGAGCAGGATTGGAACCTGTTGCCAATTTGTTACAAAAATTTGTTTTAGGAAATAATCAAAGTGGGTTATATTGGGTCAATGTTCCTAAAGGAACTCATTTAGCAAAACGAAGGAATGGCATTGGGTTGCTAGGAGCTGTTCTTAACAATGAAACAAACCAAGTGGTTGGGCAAGCCATACTACAAACAGCTCCTGTAGATCCTACCACACTTTTTATGATGGTAACTCTCTACGCTATTGAGTATAAATTAAGCGAAATCAACGAAGCGCAAAAAGATATCCAATCATTCTTAGAACAAAAGGAACACTCCGAGTTACAAGGAAGTTTAGTTTATTTAACAGATGTGATCAATACCTACAAATATAATTGGAACAATGAATTGTATCTCAAGAATAATCATTTAAAAACATTAGATATCAAAGAAAGAGCAGAACAGAAAATTGATTTTTTTCAAAGTCAAATTCGTAAAGAAATCACTGAAAAGGAATTCTTATTCCTGGATAAGGACGTAAAAAAGAAACTATATACTGTAAAAAATGACTTGGTCAATGATCAACTGAGTCTTTATCTTTTGTCTTTTGCTTCTTTGTTAGAAATTGTTTTAAGTGAATCATTTGATCCTGGTTATATTCAATCTGTTATTAACAAACTGTATCATTACTCATTGGAGTATCGAAAATTATACACAGAATGCTATGATATCATAGAAAAAGACGCAAAAAATTCTGTCGAATATGAAACTAGAAAAAGAATTTCTACTCTAAGCAAAGCCATGGGAAAAACAATTGAAAAAGCTCCATTATTAAGTAAGTCTCCCATCGATGAAGCTTTGATTTCTGCTTCTGATAAACTGATTTCTTTCAATAATGCTCATACAGAAATGATGATGAAAAAACTCCTTCAAAACCAGGGGGGATTTGTCAAACCATTCATCGATACTTTAACATCATTCCATAGTATCTATAGTCAGGATTTACAGTTTGCAATCGACGATGAACACATTTATATCCATCATGATTTAATCCATTGATATCTCACATACACATCAACAGAACATGGAATGAACAATACAATATGTAGTAGAAAAATATTCGAAAGACAAGATATAAGACATTATCAACCAATAAATACTAAAACACATAAAAAAAGCCCTTTTGATAAGGACTTCTTAGACATATGGTGCAGAAGAAGGGATTTGAACCCTCACAAGATTGCTCTTACTGCCGCCTGAAGACAGCGCGTCTGCCGTTCCGCCACTTCTGCAAGTGGCTTTATTATATCATGAACTTCAAAAAAAAGGACATATGTTTTTTCATATGTCCTCTTTCCTTAGAATAAACCAACGATTTTGCCGTTTTCGTCAATATCCATATCCAATGCACTCGGATGTTTTGGTAAACCTGGCATCGTCAATACTTTACCCGTCAATGCTACGATGAAACCAGCTCCTAAACTAGGACGTAATTCACGAACCGTGATTCTAAATCCAGTCGGACGACCCATGATCTTGCCATCATCGGTCAATGACATTTGGGTTTTGGCCATACAAATCGGTAATTCATTCCAACCCAATCGATTGAATGTTTCGATTTGTGCTTTGGCTTCATCCGTAAAATCGACTCCATCTGCCCCATATACTTTTTGGGCAATGGTATTGATCTTATCTTCGATCGAAGCATGGACATCATACAATGGCGCGTAAGTATTTGGTTGATCACAAAGATCGATCACTTGTTGTGCAAGATCCAATGCTCCTTCACCACCTTTTGCCCATACTTGGGACAAAGACATTGGATGACCATTTTCTTTACACCAATTTTCCAATGCTTCAATTTCTTTTTGTGAATCGGATTCAAATTGATTGATTGCAACAATATAAGGTAAACCAAATTTTTGGATCGTATCGATATGTTTTGCTAAGTTGCCACAACCCGCTAACATCGCATCCACATTTTCTTCTTTCAAATCTTCAAAGGCAACGCCACCATGTTGCTTCAATGCACGAATCGTTGCCACGATGACTACCGCATTTGGTTGTAAGTTGGCTAATCGACACTTGATATCCAAGAATTTTTCCGCACCTAGATCGGCACCAAAACCAGCTTCCGTTACGGTATAATCGGCCAATTCCAAACAAGCTTTTGTCGCAATGACCGAATTGCATCCATGGGCAATATTCGCAAATGGACCACCATGGATCAATACTGGATTATGTTCCAATGTTTGTACAACATTTGGCAATACGGCATCTTTCATGACCATCGCCATGGCACCTTGAATTCCTAGATCACGAACATAAACAGGATCGCCATCATATGTATAGGCTACTTGCATACGGGCAAAACGCTCTTTTAGATCCATCAAGTCATCAGCCAAACAAAGAGCAGCCATGACTTCCGATGCCACCGTGATGTTAAATCCATCTTTCCGCTCCACTCCATTGGCTTTTGAACCTTGCCCAATGGTAATATCACGAAGGGTACGATCATTCATATCTAAACACCGTTTAAATGTGACTTTCGTTGGATCTATATGTAATGGATTGCCTTGATGGATCGAATTATCTAAACAAGCACAAACTAAGTTATTCGTCGTTGTGATCGCATGCATATCCCCGGTAAAGTGTAAGTTGATATCTTCCATCGGTACGACTTGGGCATAGCCACCACCCGTTGCTCCTCCTTTTAAGCCAAAAACAGGCCCTAAACTTGGTTCACGCAAAGCCATCATCGTTTTCTTGCCTAAGCGATTCAAAGCATCACCTAAACCCACCGTTGTGGTACTCTTTCCTTCACCTGCTTTGGTTGGATTGATAGCTGTCACTAAGATCAACTTTCCATGTGGTCGATCTTGTATCGATTTCAAATAATCAAACGATAATTTTGCTTTATATTTCCCATAATACTCCAAAGCATCTTCGGGAATGCCAATTTTTGCAGCTACTTTTTGAATCGGTTCCATTGGTGTTGCTTGAGCAATCTCTAAATCTGTCATTAGTCCATATCCTTCTTTCCAATATCATGACGATAAAATAAATCAGTACATTGAATACGTTCTACATCTTGGTATGTTTTTTCAAATGCTTCTTCTAGTGTATCAGCCATGTTCGTAACCATCAAAACTCGACCACCATCGGTCACCAAATTTCCATCTTGCATCTTGGTTCCCATATGATAAACATAACCATTTAGATCATCCGGAATTTCAATCACAGCTCCCTTGGTAGAACTTTGTGGATAATTGGTACTTGCCATGACCACACCATGACTCACTTGTTTTGTCCATTTTAGATCCACAGGTTTATCATCCATGACATCTAACATCGCTTGAACGAAATCGCTTTCTAAGCGAGGTAGAATCACTTCGGCTTCGGGATCACCAAAACGTGCATTAAATTCAATTGTTTTCACGCCATCTTTGGTTTCCATCAAGCCACCATATAGGAATCCCGTAAATGGTACGCCTTCTTTGACCATTGCGTTTGCCATTGGATAAATAATTTTTTCTAAGGCTTCTTCCTTTAAAGCCGGCGTGATCTTTTTTACGGGACTATAGGAACCCATACCACCGGTATTGGCACCAACATCACCATCCCCAACGGGTTTATGATCTTGGGCTACTTCTAAAGGATATACTTTATCGTTATGAACCAATGAAATCAATGAAAATTCAAAACCTACCAAACATTCTTCAATAACAACGCGATTGCCTTCAATCGCAAAGGCAACATCCAATGCTTCTTTGGCTTGATCTATGGTTTGACATACAGTAACCCCTTTTCCGGCTTTCAAACCATCTTCCTTAATGACAATGGGAGCGCCTTTGGCTTGTACATAAGCCCAAGCCTCTTCTTCTTGATCAAATGTTTGATACGCAGCTGTTGGAATATCATACTTAGCCATGATCTTCTTCGCAAAATCTTTACTCGATTCGACTTGTGTAGCTGCTTTCGTAGGGCCAAAAATCCGAAGTCCCGCATCTTGGAACGCATCAACGATTCCCAATGCCAATGTTGCTTCTGGACCAACAACCGTCAAATCCATGTGCTTTTCTTTCGCAAAAGCCACCAATCCATCAATATCACTATCACGGATATCTACACAATGCGCAAATTGAGCCATGCCTGGATTTCCAGGGGCCGCATATAATTCTGTACATAAAGGTGATTTGGAACAAGCCAATGCTAATGCATGTTCCCGACCGCCTTTTCCAACAACTAATATTTTCATAGTCTACTCCTTCTTTTCCTCATCGGTTTTATTGTACCAAAAAAATAGAGCCAAAAAGCTCTATTTTTAAAGTTTTAAAAATTGTTCGACATCCAAGACGAAAACGGTCGCGCCGCCAACGGTCACTTTTACGGGATAGGTTGAAAATGCGCCCATATCATAACCTGCTGTATTGGGAACCAGCTCTTCTCTTTGTGAAGAATACTTCCCAATGATCTCAATAGCGCGTTGTACTTTTTCAGCTTCACAACCAATCAATAAAGTGGTATTGCCAGCACGTAAGAATCCTCCGGTTGTTGCCAACTTGGTGACTTGATAAGATTCTTTATTCAAACCGCGAATCAACATACTACTATCATCATTGGAAACAATGGCTAAAATGAGTTTCATACGTACTTCCTCCTACCCTTATTATAATACAAATATTGGCTATTGATACTTTTTCATCTTGATCATACGATTGATGTGTTGCGCAGCAATGGCTCCATCATTGGTGGCCGTAACCACTTGACGAAGATCTTTATCCACAATATCGCCTGCCGCATAAATACCTGGTACTTTGGTCATACGATCTTGGTCTACGACCACATAGCCACGGGTATTCACAACATCCAAAGAAACCAAAGCAGAACTCATTGGATTTTCACCTTCATAAGGGAAGATTCCTTTTACGTCCAATGTGCGTTGTGTATGGGTCTTCAGATCTTCAATCACCAAACCGGTCACTTTGCCTTTTTCCATAATGACTTCTACTGGTTTTGCGTTTGTGATCTTCTCGATCTTTTCATCACCTTCAATCAATTTCTGATTGCTTGATTCAGCCGTATAATCATCGCCACGAACAACCATATAGATCTTATTGGCAAATTGTGATAAAAACGCCGTTTCTTCGATGGCAGAGTTATTGCCACCTACGACCGCTACTGGCTGATTTCTAAAGAAAGCACCATCACATACGGCACAAAAACTAACGCCATGACCCACAGCCGCTTTTTCGCCTGGAATACCCATCATGGCTTCTTGAGTACCCGTTGCGACAATGACCGCTTTCCCTTGATATACTGTGCCATCGGCAAGTTTTACTTCTTTCTCTTTGGTGATCTCAACAACATCACCATACACATATTCCGCCCCAAAGGCCGTCGATTGTTCAAACATGGTCGCCGCAAGATCCGCGCCATTGACATCAGGCGTACCTGGATAATTCGCTATTTTAAATGTTTTTAATAATTTACCACCTGGCGCACCACTTTCAATCATGACTGTATGTAATCCCGCACGAGAACCATAAATGGCAGCACTCATACCGGCTGGCCCTGCCCCAATAATAATCAAATCAAGCTTTTTTATTTCCATGATGAATCTCCTTTTTTATTAGTATGGCGGAACTTGGATCAAAATTCAAAGAGGATGCATAAAAAAATGGTGATCAAACAATCACCAGATTCGCGTATCACACCAAGAACGACTTTCTTGGACAATATCTTGGAGCTCATGAAACGAATGAATCAAACGACAAGGATCATATGCCAATAATTCCTTTTTTTCCGATGAATACGCACTAAACGCAATGGAATAAGCTGCCATATTGCGCGCCGCTTGTACATCTTGACAAGTATCTCCTACATAAATTAAATCATCATGGCCCACATTTAAAACATCACAAGCTGCAACCAAACCAGAAGCACTCGGCTTTGGTTTTGGCATATTTTCAGCACCAATGACACAATCCACACAAGAATCGATTCCCATCAAATTCAGATCAATTTCGATCAAATTGGTGGTTTTATTGGAAACCACCCCAATAAAATACCCATTGTCATGTAGGTATTGAAGTGTATCTTCAACCCCGGGAATCGGCATGATCATTTGTGAGGCATATTTTTCATATAAAGCATCATACATTTCATGAATCGTATGACCATCTTCATTTGGGAAATATTTCTTTATCGTAGCATCTACCGTAGGTCCTAAAAAAGAATCTTTTTGAGCTTGGGTCAATGGAATATCCGGACGATATTTTTCAAAGATATCCGTCCAAATTTGCGAAACACAAGCTTTGCTTGAAGAAATGGTACCATCCACATCCAATAAGATCACCGGTTTGTGATACCATCCAAAAATACGATGAAAAATGCCTTTTAAACCCAACAGGCCAATGACAATGGCCACGATGGAAATGATCTGGGCCATTCGAAAAGAACCAATCATCAAAGAATCCGAACGCATTCCTTCGACGATGAAACGCGTAATGCCATACCAAACACAATACATGAATCCACAATCTCCACGATGTCGATACAATTTCTTTCGACCAATGGTAGAAATTAAAAGAAAACCGATGAGATTCAAACAACTTTCATATAAAAAAGTAGGTTGACGATAATATCCATCAATCAACATTTGATTCTTGATAAAGGAAGGGAAATATCGATAATACGAAGCGGATACAATTTGTCCATAGGCTTCTTGATTCGCAAAATTGCCCCATCGACCAAAAGCTTGTGCCAACAAAACATTGGGCATGATCAGATCAAACATACGCAAAAAAGAAACATGGTGGCGATGAAAATAGTACAGGCTAAATAACAACCCCGCAATGATACCACCATGAATGGCTAGTCCACCATGCCATATCGCAATGATTTCTTCCACATGGTGCGAATAATACCCCCATTGAAAGATCACATAATAGATTCGTGCACCCAAAATACCAATCAATAATAAAGGAAATAAATAGTCTTCCAATAAAGCACTGGCATATCCCCATTTTTGAATGGTTCTTTGACAGAGTATATAAGCCAGCAAAGCCCCTGTCAAAATACATACGGCATACCAAGTAATATGGAGTGTTCCAAAGGACACGAATATTTTTGAACTAGGAAAAAACTGCATAACTCACGCATCATCCTCTTCTTCTTTATTTTTTTCAATTTGCGCAATCACACGCTGCTCAAATTCTTTCGCAGAATCAATACCATTTTGCATCAATAAATAATTTGTGACTGCTGTTTCAATAATTGTCGACATTGGCCGTCCAGAACTCACTGGAATCCGTTGTTTTAAGATCTTAACGCCAAATATTTCCGTATATTCTTTCTTTTCAATACCCACACGATCATATTGGACTGAATCTTTAAATGGTTCCAAAACTAAATGCAAGCGTATTTGTGCTTGGGGCGAAAAAGAACTGACGCCATACATACGTGTAACATCGATGACTCCAATACCACGCATTTCCATATATCCTTGTAGTAATTCGGGACATCGACCAATCAAACCATTATGGATATGATAACAATCCACCCGATCATCCGCAATGATCTGATGTCCTTTTTTGACCAATTCCAAAGCAATTTCACTTTTTCCCATACCAGAACGCCCCGTGATCAAGACACCCACGCCAAATATACGCATGAGCTCACCATGAATGATCATGGATTCAGCCAATCGTTCATCTAAATAATTCGTCACATTGATGATTGCTTGTGAAGTATTGACATTTGTTGTGAAAACAGGAAAATTCTTTCGCTGCGCAATATCGATCAAAGATTCCGGTACCGATTGTTCATGACACACAACAATGGCCGGTGTTTCATCACTGGTTAAAAATTCAAAAGCCCGTCGCTGCGAAACTTGATCCATTTCTTCTTCAATATATTTACTTTCTTTTTCACCGATGATCACCAATCGTTTGGTCATCGAATCAGGAAAATAACCAGCCAACTCCAATCCCGGACGATTAGTATCTGCTACTTTGACAGGTCGATTGAAAGCTTCTTGTTCGCCAACAACAACTTTCCAATGAAATTTTTCCGCTAAATCTCTGACTGTGACTTTATTCATAGTGGCCTCTTTCTAACAACGGCTTTAAATACTGACCGGTATAACTGGATTCCACTTGGGCAACTTGTTCCGGTGTACCTGTACAAACAACCGTTCCACCTTGATCGCCCCCTTCAGGACCCATGTCAATTAACCAATCCGCACATTTCACAACATCTAGATTGTGTTCAATTACTAATACTGTATCACCATGATCAACTAAACGTTGTAAAACATCAATTAATTTTTTTACATCATCACTATGTAAACCCGTTGTCGGTTCATCCAACACGTATAATGTTTTGCCCGTAGGCTTTTTTTGCAGCTCACTCGCCAATTTGACACGTTGTGCTTCACCACCACTTAAAGTCGTTGCCGATTGCCCCAATTTGATATAAGACAACCCTACATCCGATAAGGTTTGGAGCTTATGTTTGATTTTGGATACAGAATCAAAAAAAGTCACAGCCTCATCGACAGTCATATCTAAAACATCGGCAATCGATTTTCCTTTGTATTTGACTTGTAACGTTTCTTCATTGTATCGTGTCCCATCGCATTGATCGCATTTTACATAGACATCGGGTAAAAATTGCATCGATATTTTTAAAATACCATCCCCTTGACAAGCTTCACACCGTCCCCCTTTCACATTGAAAGAAAAACGACTTTTATCATATCCTAATAATTTTGCTTCTTTGGTTTGCGCAAATAGAGTACGAATATCATCAAAGACACCCGTATAAGTGGCTGGATTGGAGCGTGGCGTCCGACCGATCGGATCTTGCGAAATTTCAACCAATTTATCGATGTTTTCTAATCCTTTGATGGCTTTGACCTTGCCCGGTTGTACATGTGCTTTTCCCAACGTATGTTGGATACCATGCGTCAATACTTCGGTTACCAAAGAACTCTTGCCCGAACCCGATACCCCCGTCACTACAGTAAACGTACCTAATTTTAAATCAACGGTCACTTTCTTTAAATTATTTTGTTGGGCTTGGACAATACGAATTTTTTTACCATTGCCTTTTCGTCTTTTTTTCGGAATCGGAATATATTTACGACCACTCAAATAGGCACCGGTTAAGGAATTCGGATTGGCCATCACTTCTTCGGGTGTACCGGCAGCAACGATCGTTCCTCCATGAATGCCCGCACCCGGACCCACATCGACAATATAATCGGACGCACGCATCGTATCTTCATCATGTTCCACAACGATCAAGGTGTTTCCTAGATCCCGCATTTCTTTTAAAGAATGGATCAACTTATCATTATCTCGTTGATGTAAACCAATACTTGGTTCATCCAATACATACATGACACCCGTCAGTTTGGAACCAATTTGCGTAGCCAAGCGAATTCGTTGGGCCTCACCACCACTCAAAGAACCGGCCAAACGATCAAGAGTCATATAGCCTAGACCCACATGATCCAAAAACTCTAATCGATTGGATATTTCTTTTACAATTAATTGGGCAATATTGGCTTGCATATCATTCAATTCCAAATGATCCATGAATTGTCGGGCTTCTTGAATGCTCATTTGCGTAAATTCATAGATATTTTTACCTTGTATTTGTACCGAAAGAGCTTGTTCATTCAAACGAGCACCTTTACAAGTCGGACATTCTTGATCGGAAATAAAGGAGCCATACCATTCTCTGGAAAATGCCGATCCGGTTTCACGATAGCGTCGTTCGATCATTGGGCAAACACCTTCAATATATTCCAATTTGGTTTGGGTAATGCCTGAACGAGAATGTAACGTATACGCAATAGCTACATCCGAACCATATAAGATATAGTTCAACTCCTTTTTCTTGAGTTTCTTTAAGGGCAGGTCTTTATCAATTTCATAATATTGCATCAAAGCATCGATACGCTGCCATTCCAGGTTTTCACTATTCACAATATTTTTATAATATCGAATTCCGCCTTCATTGATACTTTTATCCCAATCTGGAATCAACAAATCCAAGTCTACTTTTTGCGTGATCCCTAACCCGTTACATGTTGGACAAGCACCAAAAGGGGCATTAAAAGAAAACAAGCGTGGTTCTAATTTGGGAACTGAAAAGCCACAAATCTTACAAGCATAGTTACTAGAAAACAAAGTCTCACCATCCGGTGTCATACAGATGGCCAATCCATCGCTTAATTTTAAAGCGGTTTCTAAGGAATCATAAAAACGCGAACGATTGTCTTTACGAATAATGCGGTCAACGACAACATCAATGGAATGTTTTTTGTTTTTTTCCAGATCATCCATCTCTTCGATATATTTGATTTCGCCATCGACGCGAACACGTACATATCCTTCTTTTCCAAGATCGTTCAATAAATCTTTATGCATTCCTTTTTTTCCTGAAACGACCGGACTTAAAATAGTACAACGCGTACCTTCGGGTAATTCCATGATCTTATCGACCATTTCTTTGATCGTATTTCCTGTGATAGGAATATGGTGATGCGGACAATAGGGCGTTCCTACTCGTGCATATAACAGTCGCAAATAATCATAAATTTCCGTGGATGTACCAACGGTTGAACGTGGATTATTGGATGTGGTCTTTTGATCAATCGCAATGGCTGGTGATAAACCTGAAATTTCATCCACATCTGGTTTTTCACTATTGCCTAAAAATTGACGCGCATAACTGGATAAACTTTCCATGTATCGGCGTTGTCCTTCTGCATAGATCGTATCAAAAGCCAAAGATGATTTGCCAGAACCCGAAACCCCTGTCAGGATTACAAACTGATCTTTGGGAATTTTCACATTGATATTTTTTAAATTATTTTCACGAGCTCCTTTGATATCTATATATTTTTGTGCCATGGTACATCCCCCTTCTTTCGCGACTCATTATAACGAAAAAAGATGGATACTTCCATCTTTTTACTCAAAGAGATCTTGTTGATAACGGATATGTAAATGTTCATATGCCTTGTGCGTAGCAATACGACCACGCGGCGTCCGATTGATGAAACCAATTTGAAGTAAATAGGGTTCATACACATCTTCAATGGTGCTTGGTTCTTCACCAATACTGGAAGCAATGGCTTCCAATCCCACTGGACCCCCGCGAAAACGTTCAATGATTCCTCGTAAATATTTGTGGTCGACTCGATCCAATCCCAAATGATCCACTTGTAGACGATCCAGTGCTTGTTTGGCAATATCTAAGGAAATGACTCCTTCATTATAGACTTGGGCAAAATCACGTACTCGACGGAATAGGCGATTAGCAATACGTGGTGTGCCACGTGAACGCAAAGCAATTTCATTGACAGCCTCTTTTTCACAAGTTGTGTTCATAACACGGCTGGTCCGTGCCACAATTTGTGACAGTTCTTCTAAAGAATAGTATTCCAGTTGACTAGTGATCCCAAAACGATCGCGTAAAGGCGCGCTTAAATCACCCGCACGCGTTGTTGCTCCCACTAAAGTAAAGGGCGGAAGATCCAATCGAATCGAATGGGTCGTGGCACTGTCTTTGCCCACGACAATATCCAGACAATAATCTTCCATGGCGGGGTAAAGCACTTCTTCCACTTGTTTGGGTAAGCGATGGATCTCATCAATAAACAATACATCACCAGGTTCCAAAGTCGATAAAATAGCGGCAAGATCCCCACTTTTTTCAATGGAAGGCCCCGATGTTGTTTTTAGATTGCCATGCATCTCATTGGCCAAGATATAGGCCAATGTGGTTTTTCCTAGTCCCGGTGGACCATAGAGCAACACGTGATCCAATGCTTCATTTCGTTGTTTGGCAGCATTGATAAAAACAGATAAATTTGCCTTTAAAGTCTTTTGACCAATATATTCATCCAAGGTTTGGGGACGTAAACTGACTTCAATCGTATCTTGTTCTTGAAGTTGTGCATCCATTGTTCTTGTATTCAATAAGATTCCTCATTTCTATTGTGTTGCGAGAAGACGCAATGCTTTTTGTAACATTTGTTCGGTGGTCAGATCTTGATTGGCCAATTCTTTTTTGATCGTTTGCAATTGATTGGCTTTATAGCCTAAACTGATCAAAGCTTCCTGGGTCTCTTTCCATGCTGGATCATCCATGCTGGCATCTTCTTTTTCAATCGAAACAAATTTACCTTTTAGATCCAACACGATTTGACTGGCCGTTTTCGCACCAATACCGGGTAACGATTTCAAGCGTTGGACATCATCCTTTTCGATTGCTTCAATCATTTGTGAACCTGAAATGGCTGATAAAATATTTAATGCGCTTTTCGGACCAATGCCCCGGACATTGATCAGGCGCATAAATACTTCATAATCTTCTTCTTTTTCAAAACCAAATAAGAGAATGGCATCTTCCCGTACATATTGATAGGTATATAAAAATAAGTCTTTACCCAAGTGGACCGTTTCAGGTCGACTTACATAAATTTCATAGCCAATACCTTGTACATCCACAACGATGGTTTCTGTTCGGATCAATCGTACGGTTCCTTGAATAAATGCGATCATATTTCTTGCTCCTTAATAGCTTCATTATATCATTATACTTACAAATTATGTGAAATTGTCAATTTACTTGTAAATTGAAATAAAAGTGATTATACTTTTCTCGATCTTAACAAAGAGGGGTATAAATGGAAAGAAACAAAATTAAACCGTTAACACAAACACAAAAAGAGTTTTTAGCTTATAGTAAAGGAATTGCCGATTCCGATTTAATGAATCAAGAGCGTAATTTCACTCAACATCGTGGTACAACTGTTTATGAACATTCCATTGGTGTAGCGTACACCAGTTACTTTATTGCGAAACATATGCCTTTTTCTTTTCGAGAAGCATCCTTGGTCAAAGGTGCATTATTACATGATTATTTTTTATATGACTGGCATGAAAAAGATGATTCGCATAAATGGCATGGTTTCTGTCATCCGCGCATCGCGATGAATAAAGCCAATGAGGATTATGGAATCAATCCAGTGGAAGCCAACATCATTCATCGTCATATGTTCCCTTTAACACCGATTCCACCCAAATATAAAGAAAGCTATTTGGTTTCGATCATGGATAAAGTTTGTGCCATTGGCGAAATGTTGAATATTCGTTATTTATCAAAATCCATGCGAATTGAATTGGGTCTGGATTAGATAAAAATACCAACAGAATGAAATCTGTTGGTATTTTTTTATTAGAATTCTTTTTTATTCATGATGCGAATACTTAAGCAGCGGGAAATTCCATATCCTATGACACTAAGAAACAGAAAGATTCCTAACCATAAAGTATTCGATAGATGCATCGAAGCAAACACTTTTGTTAGTTTGGCAATCAATAGGAAAAAACCACCAAAGATCAAAAACATCACAATGCGACTTTTTTCCATACCAAATTTCAAACGAATTGGAATAAGGATCGATTGAACCATGACCATTGCACAAGCAATCATGATCATATGTCCATAGGTATCTGTTGTATTTGGTACCTTACCCAATAGAATCATCAACAAATCAATCAACAAACAACCACCCCATAAAAAAACCAACATAAAACGATATTTTTCAATCACATAGTCTTTTCGTGAAATGGGCAACGTAAATAGAAATGTATAGCCATGATCCAATTCATCATAACTGATTGAACTTTGGGTAAAAAAGGAAAGAATGGCAGGAAAAAAAGTAAGGATGAAATCGGGATCATCCGACCATAACGATCCAATCGATAGTAAGACGACCATGATGAAATAATATTTTTGTAGATAGATATATTGTAGGTCTTTGATCCAGAGTCCCTTCATATTTTTTCTCCTTTTGTCATCAAGACAAGTATGGTTTCAATGGATGCCTTTTCCATGACAACTTCTGGTGCATTTTCAACATAATATTGTCTTTCATTGGTCAAACATTGAAAGCCATAGTCCTCTTTTTTTACCCGCAGAAGATAGGACGTATCAAGCTTTTGGTATTGTCCTTCATTGACTTTTAAGATAGCGTATTCATCCAATAGCACATCGGTATCTTCATGAAGCAGGATCTGTCCTTCATCGATCAAATATATATCGTCGCAAAGTTGTTCCAGATCATTCGATATATGAGAACTCATCAAGATTGCTCCTTGTTCTTGTTTTTCCATAAACATTCTTAAAAGATCTAAGATTTCTTCACGGGCCATCACATCCAATCCTGCTGTTGGTTCATCTAAGATCAATAATTGGGCTTTGTGAGATATCGCAATCAATACTTTTAATTTGGCTTTCATGCCAGTGGAAAAATCTTTGATCTTCTTATCCATAGGCAAATGAAAATGATGTGCCTGATGGATAAAAAAATCTCGATCAAAGACGGTATATATATTTTGTAAGATGGGAAGGATTTGTGAAATGGTTAAATATTCACTCATTCCCGTATCGGGAAGGACAACGCCCAGAGCATTTCGATCGTTGGCTTGTATTTGACGGATATTCTTTTCCCATAATGTGATCGTTCCGCCATCTATAGCAATCAATCCCAAAATACTTTTAAATAAGGTTGTTTTCCCCGCTCCATTCTTGCCAATCAAGCCTGTGATATGACCAGCTTCCACTTGTAACGAACAACGTAAAGCAAACGAACCATATCGTTTTTGTACTTGGTCTACTTTTAAAACTTCCATACATCAATCCTCCAATAACACATCCAACAAGTCTTTGAGCTCTTCATGTGAAAAACCAAATCGTTTTCCTTTTTGAATCACTTTTTCTAAGTCGGATTCCAATTCTTTTCTTTGATCTTCTAACAACAATTCGGTATTGGTTACCGTTACATAGGTTCCTTTTCCATGAATCGTTACCGTAAATCCTTCATGATCCAAGGTATCATATGCTTTTTTAACCGTTAAAGCACTAATTTTTAATGTTCTGGATAAGGAACGTACCGATGGCAAGGCATCATTTTCTTGTAGTTCGCCATTTCGAATCATGGTCTTGACTTGATCCACAATTTGTTCATAAATAGGAATCATCAAAGATGTATTGATAATAATAGGCATAGGGCTCCTTTCATATAACAGTATATAACAGTTTATAACTGTTGCCAACAAAAAAACTTGATTCTTCCTAATGAAGAATCAAGCCTTCTTTGTTTAATCATCGCGTGAATTGCCGCCAATAATGATGACCCATCGCAACAATTGCATCAAGCTCACAAATAGGGCAGCGACGTATGTCAATGCAGCAGCCGTGAGAACGGCTTTGGCTCCACGATAATCGGTACCGGTAAACAAACCACAAGAATCAATGGTTTGCAGGGCACGATGACTCGCATTAAATTCAACGGGTAATGTGATCAATTGAAAAAGGGTAGATAAGCCAAAACATAAAACGCCAAGCCATGCTAGGTTGACCGCATTTAAGATCAAACCTAAAATGATCAATGGAATCGCTAATGTCGCACCAATGTTCGTAATGGGAATGATCGCATTACGAATCTTGATAGGGAAATACCCAACCTGATGTTGGATCACATGTCCTACTTCATGGCAAGCCACGCCAATGGACGCAATGCTTGTGCCATTATAAATATCACTAGAAAGACTGACTACTTTATTGGCCGGATTGTAATTGTCGGTCAATTCTCCACCAATCATTTGAATATCAACATCATAAATGTCATTTTGTTCCATCATATATTTGGCTGCTTGAGCCCCTGTCATACCACGACTATTCCCGTATTGACGCCATTTTTTATAAGTGGAAGTCACCTTCCATTGGGCCCATCCAGTAAAGATAAGCGCTGGTCCTACCAATATAATATAGAGGGGATCAATATAAAACATAGGATAATACATAAATTCACATCCTTACTATTTTTGTCGATTATAGCACATAGTCTTGGATCCCGCCAATATTCACGGCATCCACCCCTTTTTGTTTCAATTGTTGAACGGCAATCATCGATCGTCGACCACTTTGACAATATACAAAATATTTTTTATTTTCAGGCTGATACGCATCGATTTCATCCAGCGGGACATTGATCGCATGGGGAATATGTTTGGATGCAAATTCTTCTCTGGTCCGTACATCCAATAATATACTATTTGGTGTCTCTTGAAATTCTTTGATTCCTGCTTGAATATCTATTTTCTTTCGTTGAAAAAACATCGTCTACTACTCCTTTTCCACGAGTATTTCATCCATCGTTCGTTTGGGTACATAATGGACGCCATCTTTTCGATAATACTGGATCGAATCCGTATGATCAATCAATTGGATTGATTCCCTTCCTTTTCCTAATGCGATCAAAAGGCATGGAACCAGATGGTCTTCAAGATGTAGATATGTTTGAACTTTGTTCGGATCAAAAGCACCAATCATGCATCCTGCATATCCTTCTTCTACGGCAGATAAAAGAATGGTTTGAGCGGCAATGCCTACATCGGTCATCACAAATCGTCCATTGGAAATGGTTGTATCCTGTAAGATCACAATAAAAGCAACTGGATGTTGATGGGGTTTTGGCAAATGCTCTTCGGGTAGTGCACCCGCCCATTTTGTCAGCGATAATAAACCTTCAACATCTTTCTTTTCATTGAAAAGACAATATTTAAGCGGTTGTCGATTGGAAGCCGAACCACAATAACGAGTATATGAAATCCATTTTTTCAATGTTTCTTTATCTATTTTTTGTGTTTCATCAAAACCACGTGTACTGCGATTTCGTTTTAATAAATCTTTGAGCATGGCTTCATTTTAGCATAAAAAAAAGGTGTAAACACAAGATATGCTTAACACCTTAAAAAATTATCCATTATATTCAACTTCAAATGATTTCCAAGGAATATTGACTGGTTTTCCTTGATTTATGATCTCATCAACATGCATCAACAATGGAAATTCCTCTTTTTTGACTTTTCCCAATGCATCTAAGCGTTTCACTGCCCGTGCAGTACGCGTGGCAATGACGATGGATTCCAAAGTGACCCCTTTTAATTCTTCCATCGCTTGATCAAAACTTAGACCTCGTCCCAATAGGGTACCAATCTTACGTGTCCGTCCACCAAATACCGTTACATATAAGTCACCAGCACCATATACGATATTGTCATCCTTACCACCAACGATGGCTAATAGTTTACGCATTTCACGAACCCCTTGACCAAATAAAGCGGCTTGCGAATTGTAATGAATGGCTCCAATGCCTTCTTTCTTTTCGGCCAAACCGACCGCTAGGGATACACCCAAGGCATAGGCATTCTTCAAGGCAACAGCACATTCCACACCAACCACATCCGTGGAACAAGAAATATGATAATAATCCGTTGAGAATAACTGCTTTAACTCGTGTAATGTTTCCATATTTCTTCCACAAAAAGCAACACAGGAATGATCTTTATCCGCTAATTCATAGGAAGTACATGGTCCACCTATGGCATTGATCGATAGGCCTTTTCCTCCTTCGGTTTGTTCCCAAAATTCAGGATACGTCATCATGGAACCGTCTTCTTGATCGATCATCCCTTTGGTAACCGAAAGCAATGGAATATTTCTTGGAATCTTGGGCAGAACGTCTTGAGCAAACCAATCTACACCAAAGCTAGATACACCACCTAAGATGGCATCTGCTCCTTGAATGGCTTCTTCCATTTCTTCCACTTGATAGTATTGAATGCCTTCATGTAGGGTTCTCTTTAAATGAATATGGAAATTATCCTTTCTTAATCCATCGATCACGTCACGATCCAATGGTGTACCAACCAGACGTACTTCATGACCATTTTCAAAAGCAGGGAATGTCAATGCACTGGCCATTTGTCCAGCACCAATAAATGTAATGATACTCATCTTATTGTTCCTCCAGATTTATTTTTACAGGTTCATTATCGCATAAAAAAGGGGCTTGTCAACAAGAAATAGGATTATTCTTATATATTGAGATTAATTTCATTTTGATGAAATATAGCCTTATATAAAGGATTTATTTTTATTGTATTTTTTTATTTATTTCGTTATATTGATATATGAAGATCAACGATTTCATGATATGAAATTTATTGCAAGGAGGTTGTCCTATGGATCAATATCGTACCAACCTGATTGTCCGCATTGCGAAATTGCATTATGAATTGGGGCTGTCACAAATTGAAATTGCGAAACAAGAACATTTATCCACGTCTACGGTCAGTCGTTTGATCAAATTAGCTTCAGAAATGGGATTTGTAAAAATTTCCATTGTCGAACCAAAACACTCCTTTACCGATTTGGAAAATTTATTTATGGCTCGCTTCCATCTAAAAAAAGTGACGATCTTATCCGATATCGTCGAGAATCAAGGTGTCTTGTTACAAGATGTCAGCCAAGCCGCTGCTGAAGATCTATCGAAGCTGGTCAATGATCATAGTACGATTGGTATTGCGTGGGGACGTACTCTAACAACGCTTTCACAAGTTTTGGTCCCAGTAAAAAAGAAGGATGTCTCCATTGTACAATTGAATGGTGGGGTGTCTAGAGTCCTTTATGATGCCGGGTATACTACGGCGATTCGTTCATTTGTGGATGCCTTCAATGGCGATGGTTATATGTTGCCTGCTCCAGCCATCGTATCCAATCCCAATATTGCCCAAAGCATTCAAACCGATCAATTTATTCATGAAAGTTTAGATCGTGCAAAACGATGTGATATTGCAGTCTATTCCATTGGTGCCATCGGTCATGATACGGTCCTTTATCAAATGGGTTATTTTACGGAAGAACAATATGATCATATTGCCGAAAAAGCAGTTGGCGATGTGTGTAGTCATTTTATTGACAAAGATGGAAAGATTGCCGATGAAGAATTAGATAGTCGTGTGATTGCCGTTCCATTATCCATCATCCGTACCATTCCGAATAAAGTGGTGATTGCGGTAGGAACCGAAAAAGCGCAATCCATTTTATCGGCCATTCATGGTCAGTTGGTTGATTATTTATATATAGATCAACCCACCGCACGAAAAGTTTTACAATTATCGAATAAATTGGATCTGTAACGATGTTTGATCATCGTTCTTTTTTTCATAGATAAATTATCATAATAAGTGCAACAGCCTATAAGAATAAAAAAAGTCCATGGGTTCAATGATAAAATGTGAGTGACAAAACAAACATTTATCAAGGAGAATCCCATGAACTATAACCATCTTAACATAAATGAGAGAACAGTCATATCTTTACTTGCTTCTTCTGACGTATCGATTCGTGAAATAGCGAAGCAACTTGGAAGAAGTCCGAGTACGATTTCCAGAGAATTGAAACGAAACC